>JBGSBN010000001.1:0-44208 GCA_041730515.1 Methylacidiphilales bacterium
AATTATTCCAAGACAAAATGAAAGGCTCATTTCATTAACTGCATTTACATCGGTAGGTGCTAATTTTATTGGGTTTTTGGCTTTTGTTATCTATTGGCTTTTTAATGGCTTTCCAGTACTAAACTTAAAAGAAATTCTTATTTACAAAACTACCAACTACGAATTTTTACTCGATTTTTATTTCGATAAAATTACTGTTGTTTATCTTTTTGTAGGCTCGTTTCTTACCTTTTTAGTTACCATTTATAGCCGTTATTATTTGCACCGCGAACATGGTTATAAAAGGTTTTTCAATACCATTTTATTCTTCTACGTTGGTTACAGCATTACAGTGCTTTCAGGTAATTTCGAAACCTTATTTTTAGGTTGGGAAATTTTAGGTATATCATCGTTTTTACTCATTAGTTTTTACCGCGAAAGGTACTTGCCTGTAAAAAATGCCATTAAGGTATTTAGCATTTATAGAATTGGAGATGTAGGCATATTATTAGCCATGTGGATGAGTCATCATTTATGGCACGAAAACATTACTTTTTTAAAATTAAACAACTACGAATTAGTACATGAACATTTACAAAACCACAGTTGGATTGGTGTTTTTATTTCGTTAATGATTTTGATTTCAGCAGCGGCTAAATCGGCACAGTTTCCATTTTCATCGTGGTTACCAAGAGCCATGGAAGGACCAACTCCATCAAGTGCTATATTTTATGGTTCGATTTCGGTGCATATTGGGGTGTTTTTATTACTGCGTACATTTCCGTTTTGGGAGTACCAATATTCGGTTAGGATAATAATTGGTTTATTAGGATTAATTACTGCCATTATGGGCTCTTTAACTGCAAGGGTTCAATCATCGGTTAAAAGCCAAGTAGCTTATGCATCGTTAGCGCAAATAGGCTTAATTTTTATAGAAGTAGCTGCGGGTTTCGAAACATTAGCATTGATTCATTTTGCTGGAAATGCATTTTTAAGAACTTACCAATTATTGGTTTCACCATCGGTGGTTAGTTACTTAATTCGTGAGCAATTTTACAACTTTACACCTCGTGTTCATTCTTCTAAATTTGCACTTCCAAAACGATTACAATACACCATTTATATGCTTAGTTTAAAAGAATGGAACTTAGATTGGTTTGTATATCAATTTATTTGGATGCCTATAAAATTAGTAGGACGAAAAATGAAGTTTTTAAGTTTTAAAGCTGCATTGGTTTTATTTATTATAATACTTATTGGTGCCATAGCTGCTTTGCAAAACGAAGCATTAATTCCATCACAAGTTCATCGTTTCTTACCAGAAGTTATAGGATTATTTGGATTATTATTAGTAGCCAAATCGTTTGCCGAACGCCAAAGCGTGATGGTAAGTTGGACATTGGTATTAATGAACAATATAATGATTGCATTAGCCATTTCATTTAACGAACATTTTGAGTACAGCCATATTATTTTGTATTTAAGTGGAGGCTTAATAGCTGGTGCACTTGGGTATTTTTGTTTTATTAAACTAAAACAATTAGAAAAGGAAATTGACCTCACACAATTTTATGGTCATTCGTATAAATATCCTCGATTAGCCTTTTTGTTTTTATTGGCTTGCTTAGGTTTATCTGGCTTTCCTATAACGCCAACATTTATTGGTGAAGATTTAATTTATACTCACATTCAAGAACATCAAGCACCGTTAGCACTCATTGTATCACTCAGTTTTATAATTGATGGATTAGCATTGATAAGGATTTACTCACGTTTGTTCTTAGGACCTCATGTTAAACGTTTCCATGATGTAGGGTTTAGGTCTTCTTAAGGGCAACTGGCTTCTGGCAACTGGCAATAATCTATTGCCGTTAGGCTTTAGCCAACGGAAAATAAAACAAACAAACAATTCCGATTTATCGGATAACAATTTAACAATTCAAAAAAAATTCAAAATATGAAAAATATAAATTTATCAGTACCCAAAGATTTTATATCGGGTTTAAAACAAAATTGGAAAGCAGATTTACTTTCAGGTTTTATTGTTTCACTAATTGCATTGCCATTATGTTTAGGCATAGCTATGGCTAGTGGAGTTCCTCCAATGGCAGGTATTATAGCAGGCATAGTTGGCGGCATGTTTGTCTCCATGACCAGCGGTTCACATTTAACCATTAATGGCCCAGCAGCAGGCCTTGCCATTATTGTATTAATGAGCATGGAAGGCTTTAAAAAAATGGCTCCTATTGGCTTGTCGCCTGAGCAAGTAGAAATGTTTGCTTACCAATGTACTTTAGGTGTTGGAATTGGTTGCGGGTTATTACAAATGGTTTTTGGTTTAGTTAAAGCAGGTGTGTTAAGCAACTTTTTTCCATCATCTGTAGTGCATGGAATGCTTGCTGCCATTGGTATCATGATTTTTGCAAAACAATTCCATACTGCAGTAGGTGTTAAACCCGAAGGCAAAGAAATGATGGAAATTATTGCAGCTATTCCTCATAGTTTTATGAACATGAACCCTGAAGTAGCAATAATAGCAGTGGTTAGTTTAGTTATTCTTATCGGCTTGCCAATGATTAAAAACAAATATGTAAAAATGCTTCCCGCGCCATTAATAGTAATTTTAATTGCTATTCCTTTAGGCCATTATTTTGATTTAGAACATGAGCATAAATATTTATTTTTAAGCTCGCACGAATACACCTTAGGACCTAAATTTTTGGTAACATTACCTGCTAATTTTTTAGATGGAATTGTAATGCCTCGCTTTGATTATTTACTTACCAGTTTTGGTATTCAAATGATAATTACCTATTCATTGGTAGCAAGTTTAGAATCATTATTAACAGCTGCTGCTATTGATAAATTAGATCCATTTAAACGTGTATCTAATTTTAATAAAGAGTTATATGCTAAAGGCTCTGGAAACATGATTTCGAGTTTCCTTGGTGGATTACCAATTATAGCCGAAGTGGTGCGTAGTTCTGCCAATGTTACCAATGGAGCTAAAACACGTTGGGCTAACTTCTTTCATGGTACTTTCTTATTAATCTTTGTGGTGTTTTTAGGGCAAATTATCCATCAAATTCCTTTAGCAGCATTGGCAGCTATGCTGATGGTTACAGGTTACAGATTGGCATCGCCTAAAGAATTTAGAAAAACCTATAAAGCTGGAAAAGAGCAGTTACTTATTTTTGTAGCAACAATTATATTTACCCTTGCAACCGATTTATTAATTGGAATTGCCGCAGGTATTGTAGTAAAAATAATTATTCACCTAGTAAATGGTGTACCTATAAAAAGTATTTTCAAACCATTTTTAACCATTATTTCCGAAGATGGTGAAAACTATTTAATTGATGTAGAACATTCGGCTATTTTTAGTAACTATATTGGTTTAAAAAAGCAATTAGACGCATTGCCAAGAGGCAAAAAAATTACCGTAGACTTTACCAAGGCAACTTTGGTTGACCATACTGTAATGGAACACATTCACGAAATGGAAGAAAAGTATAACCACGAAGGTGGTAATTTTAAAATAATTGGCTTAAGCTTGCATAAGCCATTTTCCAATCACCCACATGCCACCAGAAAAAAAGTTTAACTATTTAATTTTATCAATAGCATGAAAAAGAATTCTATCATCGTTGTTTTTTGCCTTATAAATTCGCTTTTTTTATCAGCTCAAAACACCCGTATTAATAACTACAACAATATAGGTTGGTTGGCAAACACAGCCACCATTAAGTTTCATAAAAAATGGAGTGCACATTTGGAATACCAATGGCGCAGAGAAGATTTTGGCCTTAGTTGGCAGCAAAGTTTATTGCGAACAGGTATTAATTACCATATCAATCCAAGTGCTGTTTTTAGAGTTGGTTATGGCTTAATAGAAACCTATCCTTATGGCGAAATCCCAATTAACTCAATGGGTAAAGCATTTACCGAACATAGAATGTACCAAGTACTAACACTTTCTAATAAAATTGGAAGGTTTGATTTAAGCCATAGATACATGCTTGAACAACGTTGGTTAGGAAGTTATACAAAGCCTGAATTAAACACCGAAGATAAATGGATTTATGTAAATCGTTTAAGATATATGGTAAGAGCGCAAGTGCCTTTAATTGGTAAAACTTTAGAAAATAAAGCGCCTTATGCAGCAGCATACGATGAAATATTTATTGGCTTTGGCGAAAATGTGAATCAAAATATTTTTGATCAAAACAGGCTGGGACTTTTATTAGGTTACAAATTTAGCAACCAATTTAAATTAGAAGCAGGTTATTTTAACCAAATTGTTCAGCTAGGCAGGCAAGTAAATGGTAGAAATGTAATGCAGTTTAACGAAGGTTTTATTATCAATGCTTTTTATAACTTTGATTTAAGTAAAAAATAAATACCATAATTTTAGTTATTTTATGCATAAAAAAGTCATTACCCCGACAGGGTTTAAAAGTAATAACCTAAAAGAAAGCGATAGAAAAAGCACGAAAGTATTACCATTTCACATAGCCATTTAATAAAATAAAAAATACAAAGAGCTTGTTCTTTTAGACAATCTCTTAGTATTTTGTCAAATGGAACGATTATTAGTTGCAGAAATATTTTTTTTGTAATCATACTTTAAATAACTCATTCAATAGTTATTGAACTTTATTGTAAATTATTCAAATATAAACAACATAGAACATAGAAAAATAGTTATAAGCTATGTATCTATTGTCTATGTGGTTCAATTTTCTTTTTTATTGAAAAGTATCTAAATGTATTTTAGATAACCTCTTTTACCTTTAATAAGCCCGTTTTATTTCAGCAGATTTCTATTACGTTTGCACCATTGTAAATAAACCAAACCCACTTCATTATTCTATGAAAAAAAGCTGCATCATCATTGTAATAACTTTTATAACCTTAATTTCATTAGCTCAAAACAAAAGCGATTCCAGGAAAAATTGGTTAAGTTTCCATTTTCAGCAAACTACAGTTTACCAAATGCAACCGGGTGTAAGTGGTAAATACAGCAGTGATTTTAGTTTAAGTCCAAAAGAAGAAGACGCCATATCGTTAACCACTACTTTGTTTTTAGGAGCTAAATTATGGAAAGGTGCAGAGGTTTACTTTAATCCTGAATTGGCAGGTGGTAGCGGCTTAAGTGCAGCCCGAGGAGTAGCTGGTTTTACCAATGGCGAAACTTTTAGAATTGGTAATCCTGCTCCGCAACCATACATTGCTAGGGCATTCATCACACAAAAGTTTGCCTTAAATAATAATAAAGTATGGCAAGCCGATGGTGCAAACAAAATTGGCACTTACCAACCAGAAAAATACATTTCAATTACCGCTGGAAAATTCAGCTTGGCCGATTATTTTGATAACAATAAATACTCGCACGACCCCCGTACACAGTTTTTAAACTGGAGCTTGATGAGCACCGGTGCTTGGGATTATGCTGCAAATACCCGTGGTTATACTGTTGGTTTAGTTTTACAATATGTGTCGCCCATTTGGAGTGTTAGGTATGCGGCAGCTTTAGTACCTGAATATGCCAACGGACCTACATTAGAAACCAATTTTAGCCAATATAATTCGCAGGTTTTAGAAGTTGAAAAAACAATAAAAGTGAATAGCCGCAAAGGAAGTTTAAAGCTATTGGCATTTAATAATTTTGCCAATATGGGTAGTTACAAACAAGCCATAGCACCAAGCACCACTATGCTAACACCCGATATAACCAAAACACGCAACAGTGCAAGAACCAAATATGGATTGAGTTTAAATTACGAGCAAGAATTAAATGATTATATTGGTTTATTTGGCAGAGTAAGTTGGAACGATGGCTTAAACGAAACATGGGCTTTTACCGAAATTGACCAAAGTGTAAGCTTTGGTTTTTCGGTAGATGGTGGCAAATGGAAACGCAATGACGATGTATGCGGAATTGCATTTGTAGCCAATGGTATTTCAACAGAGCATCAAAATTATTTAAAAGCAGGAGGCAAAGGTTTTATGATAGGTGATGGCAATTTAAACTATGCGCCCGAAATGATTTTAGAACTATTTTACAATGCTTTGTTACACGAAGACCATTTTTGGCTAAGTCCAGATTACCAATTGGTAATGAATCCAGCTTATAACTACGACAGAGGCCCTGCGCACGTATTTGCCATTAGGTTGCATGCCGAGTTTTAATAAAACGCCCAACATGAGTTATTTTGTTGGGTGTTTTTTATTGTTAAATACCGTTGCAAGAATTGGTATTAAGTAAAAATGCAAAATAATACCGCTTATAAATTGTTTTTAGTCTAATTTTGTAATAGGAGCGGTATTAACCATTGTAATTAGCGAAATAGTTTTGGTCTATTTCGTTAATACAATTGGTATAATATAAAAATAAAGTGTGCCACAGTGTTACACTTTATTTTTTGTAAAATTTAAAATTGAAGGTTCTTACTTTTTAGTTTCCATTTTAAAACTAAGGAGTTAATCGCTACTTTTTCAGGTTATTCATTTGGTTCGGTATTGGATTTATTCCAATCTTTTTTACAACAAAAAATCAAAATGGAAATTGCGAAAATGGAAAATCAAAAAAATGGTACTGATAATCAGTTGATTATTTTAAAGGAATACCTTTTTAACTTAGTTATTTTTTCGTTTTTTTGCATTCCTTTAAAATTATGACAAGCTTTACAAAAGAAACTTACATGCGTTGGTTTGAGCAAATGATGCTTATGCGCAGATTTGAAGAGAAAACAGCTCAATTATACGGGCAGCAAAAAATAAAAGGCTTTTGCCATTTATATATTGGACAAGAGGCAGTTGTGGCTGGCACTATGACCGCTTTAAACAGCGATGATAGAATCATTACTGCTTACCGCGATCATGCGCACGCTTTAGCTTGTGGTATTTCTGCTAATGCAGTAATGGCTGAGCTTTACGGTAAAGTTACTGGTTGTTCAAAAGGAAAAGGTGGTTCAATGCACATGTTTAGCAAAGAGCACAACTTTTTTGGTGGACATGGAATTGTTGGTGGTCAAATTCCGTTAGGAGCAGGAATTGCTTTTGCCGATATGTACCGTGGCGAAAAACAAGTAACAGTTTGTTACATGGGCGATGGAGCAGTTCGTCAAGGTGCTTTACATGAAGCTTTTAATATGGCTATGCTTTGGAAAATTCCTGTAATTTTTGTTTGTGAAAACAATGGATATGCTATGGGTACTTCGGTAGAACGTACTACCAACCAAATGGATATTTATAAAATTGGTTTAGCTTACGACATGCCTTGTAAAGAGGTAGATGGTATGCAAGCTGAAACAGTTCATGAAGCAATTGCCGAAGCAGCTGATAGAGCAAGAAAAGGCGAAGGTCCAACATTCTTAGAAATTAGAACTTACCGTTACCGTGGTCATTCCATGAGCGATCCGGCAAAATACAGAACCAAAGAAGAAGTGGAAGAGTATAAAATGCGCGATCCATTAGAAAGAGTTAGAAAATCAATTCTTGATAATAAATGGGCTACCGAAGCAGAACTAGAAGCTACTGAAGAAAAAATAATGCAAGAAGTTTTAGCCTCGGTAGAATTTAGCGAAAATTCACCGTATCCTGAAGGCGCTGCTTTGTGGGAGGATGTATATTCAGAACCAAACTATCCATTTATTACCGAATAAAATTTAGATTACACAATTAAAGAACTTATAAAAAACAAAAGGAAATGTCAGAGAAACACAAAGAGTCGGGTTTAGATTTAGATGCAACCCTTATGGAAACTACCCATAAGGTAGAAGATTTTTACCATAAAAATAAAAAAAATATAATAACTGCTTTAGTTGTCATATTAGTAGCTGTGTTAGGCTATGTAGGATTTACCAAATTTTATTTAGAAGATAAAGAAAAAGCGGCACAAGTAGCTGTTTTCCCTGCGCAAGCATGGTTTGAGATTGATTCGTTTGATTTAGCTTTAAATGGAAAAGGCGACAAATTAGGTTTTTTAGCAATAGCTGACGAGTTTGGAATGACCAAAACAGCTAACCTAGCGCATTACTATGCAGGTGTTTGCTACATGCAAAAAGGCGATTTTGCTAATGCAATTGCTCAATTAGAAGACTTTAGTACCGACAATAAACTAGTTGGCCCATTAGCTATTGGTTTATTAGGAGATGCTTACAGCGAAACCAACGATTTTGATAAAGCAATTAAAAACTATACCAAAGCTGCAAACATGAGTAAAAATAAGCTAACTGCTCCTATATTTTTAAAGAAAGCAGGCCTTGTTTACGAAGAGCAAAAAGATTGGAGTAATGCATTAAGCATGTACGAAAAAATTAAAAATGATTATTCAGATGCTAGCGAAGCAACAGATATTGACAAATACATTGCGCACGCACAAGCAGCTAAAGAGGCTAATTAAATAAAATTTAAACACAAAAAAACCATCCGTTAATAATGGATGGTTTTTTTATTTATACAAAATATAAAATGGCAACTAAGTTAAAAAATTTATCAGATACCAATTTAAAAAGCAGCAAAGCATTTCATAAAACCAAAGTTAGCTTGGTGGTAGCTGAATGGAATAGCGAAATTACTTTTGCATTGCGCGATGGTGCAATTGAGTTTTTAACCCAAATGGGTGTAAAAGAAAAGAATATCCTAATAAGCTATGTACCGGGTGCTTACGAATTGGCCTTTGGCGCACAATTAGTGGCTTTAGGCAATAAAAGCGATGCAATCATTACCATTGGTTGTATTATTAAAGGCGATACACCTCACTTTGATTTTATTAGCGATGCTTGCGCCAACGGAATTATGCAGGTTGGTTTAAGTTACGGATTACCTGTAGTTTTTGGAGTGTTAACCACCAACGATTTAAAACAAGCCAAAGAAAGATGTGGAGGTAAACACGGAAATAAAGGAATAGAGGCAGCCGAAACAGCCTTAAAAATGATAGCATTACAAACCGAATTAACTAAATAGTAAAATGGGAACATTTTTTTTAGTATTAATATTTTCAATTGGAGTAGGAATGATTTTTTTATTTAAAAAATATTCGAAAAAGGACTAATGAAAGAACAACGAATTATATAATCCATTGTAAAAGTGCCTTTGCAGGCATCCTTGCCTGCAATATTACTAAAAGAAAAGCCATTGAGATAATTAATCTCAATGGCTTTTCTTTTAGTAAGTAATTAAATATATTCGACCAAAATTTAATTCCATGAAAAAGTTTATCCAGTTTTTGTTCCTAATTTTGGTAATTGCAATTAATGCTAATGCCAATAATATCAATAAACCCATTTCATCGCAATACGGTTTTATAGAAAACAAGGGACAAATAATTGATCAAAATAACAATCCAAATCCTAGTGTTTTGTACTTGTATAATGGCAATGGCTTGCGTGTTCAATTGCGTAAAGATGGTTTTAGTTATGAAATAATAAATACCATAAAAACCCCTAAAACCATTATAGATAAAGTGCCTCATGGTAAGTTTGCTTCCGAAGCAGATTCATTTGATATTTCTTATCAAATACATAGAGTAGATATAAACTTTAAAGATGGAAACAAAAATGCTACACTAAAACCGTACCAACCTGCAAACGATTTTATAAACTATTACACAACAGGAACTAGTGAAGAAGGTGTTACCAATGTGCAACATTATCAAAAAGTAGTTTATGAAAATGTGTATCCAAATATTGATATAGAATTTGTGTTGAACGATGCAGCCAACAGAGGGAAATTTAAATACAATTTCATTGTTAAACCAAATGGAAACTTGGCTGATATAAAGCTAGCATTTTTAGGAGCAAACCGCACCAGTTTAAACCAAGCAGGAAACATACTAATTGAAACAGCTTATGGAAACATAGAAGAAAATATTCCATTAAGTTATGTCATAAACAATAACAATTCCCATAGCACCATAAAAGCTAATTTTACAGCACTTGATAACAATATATTTGGCTTAAATGCAGAAAACTATAATCATAACCAAACATTGGTAATTGACCCAACCAATTGGGCTACTTATTATGGTGGTAGTGGTGAAGAATATGGTAATGAAATAGAAACAGATACCAGTGGGAATTGTTTTATAATTGGATATACTACTTCAATAAATGCTATTGCAACATCAGGAGCACACCAATCAATTATTGGCGGAAGTGGCGATGTTTTTATAGCCAAGCTAAATGCAATTGGAACAAGGCTATGGGGTACTTATTATGGTGGAAGTAGTGCAGATGATGGGCGTGGAATAACAATTGATGCGGGTGGAAATATTATCATAGTTGGATTTACTTATTCATCTTTATCAATTGCTTCTTTAGGTTCACACCAAACAGCTTATGGAGGTTCTTCCGATGCATTTTTAGCTAAATTCAATACCAATGGCATAAGACAATGGGCAACTTATTATGGAGGTAGTAGCACTGAGCAATGTCAAGGAGTCACAACAGATTTTATTGGAAATATTTTGATAACTGGAGCTTCTTTTTCAACTAATTCAATAGCTACATCCGGAGCACATCAGCAAGTTAACAATGGTGGTCCTAGTAGTTCTGGCTTCGATGCTTTTATAGCTAAATTTAATAGTAATGGTGTTAGGCAATGGGGTACTTATTATGGTGGTTATGATAAAGATTACGGAACTGATATTAAAACAGATAACAGTGGAAATGTAATTTTAATAGGATGGACTTTTTCAAATACTTTTATAGCCTCCTCTGGTGCACACCAAACCGTATATGGCGATTCTGGTGATGCTTATATAGTAAAATTTAATAGCTTAGGTGTAAGACAATGGGCTACTTATTTCGGTGGTAGTAATAATGATTATGGTAATGGAATTGCAACAGATGCTAGTGGAAATATTTTGATTACGGGATGCACAAATTCAACAAATGCTATCGCCACCACCGGGTCTCACCAACTACTAAAAGGTGTTAATCAAGATGCTTTTATAGCAAAGTTTAATACAAGTGGGATTAGGCAATGGGGTACTTATTATGGTGGAAGTGGTTATGACGATGGAAATGGGATAACATCGGATGCAAATGGGAATATAATGATAGTTGGGAGCACACAATCCGCGACCTCAATAACCACCACCGGCTCATATCAAGCAATATTGGGTGGATTTTATGATGCTTTTATAGCCAAGTTAAATACAAGTGGTATAAGGCTTTGGGGTACTTATTATGGGGGAAGTAACTTTGATTATGGATATGGTATAACAACCGATATAAGTGGTAATATTATAATAACTGGAGGAACTCTTTCAACAAATGGGATAGCGACATTTGGGTCATTCCAAACAATTCATGGTGGCGATCAAGATGTTTACATCGCTAAATATAGCAATACGGGCACTTTACCAATAAAACTCCTTTCATTTACAGCAACACTAGCAAACGAAAATGTACATTGTACTTGGGAAACAGCATCAGAAATTAACAATGATTATTTTACCATAGAAAGAAGCAAGGATGGCAATGGTTTTGAAGCTGTTGGAAATATAAAAGGACAAGAAAATTCAAACAGGAATATGCATTACAGTTACACTGATTATAATCCTTTTAGTGGCATTAGTTATTACCGTTTAAAGCAAACTGATTTTGATGGAAAATACACTTATAGCGAAATAAAAAAGGTAGGATTGGATAAAGAATTGGCATCTAAAATTTCATTGTATTACGACAATAACAATCCAATTGTTAAAATAAATTCATTAACAAAAAGCAATACCATTATTGAACTCATTAACCTAAATGGTACAAAATTATTAAGCAACGAACAACCAATCATTAATGGAGAAAATACTTTTGCCATCAATGGGAATATAACTGCTGGTTTGTATTTATTAAAAGTGCAAGTAGAAGACGAAGTGAAGTATTTTAAAGTTTGGATAAGGTAGAAAACGTCAAAGTTTAATCAAACAATAAGTCTGTTAAAGATTAGGGTCAGTTAAAATGCTAATAGTAAGATAAAAACAAAAATTGCCAGTCATTCCGTAGGAATCTTCCTTGATAACTTACACCATTGAATTAAACAATAAATTTTGTAAAATAAATGTTTGGTTAAGTCTAGGAATTCCGCTTAGCGGGACTTCGGAACGACTCAACATCATTTTATATTGATTTTTTTGAAAAAATTATCTATTGTAATTGCTGAAATAGAAAGACATTGAACTATCAGTCCAACAATCAATAAATTGACCATATATTTGTATTGAAATGAGTGAAATTGAAATATATAAATCTGCTGACGATGCAATTGAACTTCAAGTAAGTTTTGATGATGACACTGTGTGGTTAAATCGTCATCAATTAGCTTTTCTTTTTGACAGAGATGTAAAAACGATTGGTAAGCATATCAAAAATATTTTTGATGAAAAAGAATTAGATAACAATTCAACTGTCGCAAAATTTGCGACAGTTCAAATGGAAGGTGAAAGAGAAATAAAACACCATTCTCAATAATTTGAAAAAGATGAGTGAAATTGAAATATATAAAACAGCAAGTGGTGTACAAATTGAAATTAAATTTGAAGACGAAACCGTATGGGCTACTCAAAAACAAATAGCCGAAATATTTCAAACCACCCCTCAAAACATTACACTTCATTTAAAAAAAATTTATGCTATTGGCGAAGTTGAAATGATTTCAACTTGTAAGGAATACTTACAAGTTCAAATAGAAGGAAAAAGGTCTGTTGAAAGAAAACAAACTTTTTATAATTTAGATGCTATTTTATCGGTCGGTTATAGAATAAACTCTATTAGAGGCACTCAATTCCGACAATGGGCAACCCAACGTTTGAAAGACTATTTGGTGCAAGGATATGCAATAAATGAAAAACGGTTAAAAGAATCCAATAGTAAATTACAAGATTTACAAAAAGCCATTACTTTAGCTGTGAAAGCGGGAAATAGCGAAAACCTAACTTCAACAGAAGCAAAAGGTATTTTAAGTGTATTGGAGCAATATGCTTATGCTTTGGATTTATTAGACAAATATGACCATCAAAGTCTCACCATTGATGTTTCAGAGAATGCAAGCACAGAAATTAAGAAACTAACTTATGAAAAAGCAATAGAACAAATCAATATTTGGAGAAATTATCAGCAAGCTGGTAAGTTATTTGGTAATGAAAAAGACCAGTCTTTTAAAAGCTCGTTAGAAACCATTTACCAAACTTTTGATAATATTGATTTATATCCAAGTTTGGAGGAAAAAGCAGTGAATTTATTATACTTTATAGTTAAAAATCACTCTTTTTCTGATGGAAACAAACGAATTGCAGCTGGATTATTCATCTACTTTTTAGATTTAAACAACAAGCTTTATAATAGTTTAGGGACCAAAATTATTGGAGATAACGCCTTGGTAGCAATAACTATAATGATTGCTGAAAGCAAAACAGAAGAAAAAGATATGATGGTTAAATTGGTAGTTAACTTAATAAATAATTGATATTGTTTTCAATAAATAAATTTATTTCTCATCATTTTCAATCGTATATTTTGTTAAACAAGTATGCTTAAATGTGAGCAAAGCTTAGCATAAGGCTTTGTGGTAAAAAAAGTTTAGGCATTAATTTTGTTGATTACGAATTTTATTGATTGATATGAAGTACATTTTTAATATATTATTGTGTTTATTGAGCTTTGCGGTCTTTGCACAAAATGAGGTAAAACCTAAATTAACCGTGGAGCAATACATTGAAAAGTATTCGGCAATGGCAATTGAAGAAATGTACCGCAGTCATATTCCTGCAAGTATTACTTTGGCTCAAGGTATATTAGAAAGTGGTAATGGCAATAGCCGCTTGGCTACCCAAGCCAATAATCATTTTGGTATAAAATGTAAAACTACTTGGAAAGGACAAACCATGTACGAAGATGATGATGCACCGCAAGAATGTTTTAGAAAATACGATGCAGCTATTGATAGTTACCGCGATCATTCTGATTTTTTGATGAACAATAAAAGGTATGCATTTTTATTTGATTTAGATAGTAAAGATTACAAAGGTTGGGCCTTTGGGCTTAAAAAAGCAGGCTATGCCACCAATCCCCAATATCCTGAACTGCTCATTACTTTTATTGAAAAACATGGTTTGCATAAATACGATGAAGTAAAAAGAAGTGAGGAAGAAGAAAAAGAACTTGCCGAAGAAAAGGCCGAAATAGTAAAAACTTATGGTAAAGAATTGATGATAAATGGCGTGCCAGCTATTATTGCCAAGGCCAACGAAAGTTTTGCTCAAATTGCCTTGAACTACGACATAAAAGTGTACCATTTATATAAGTGCAACGATTTGCAAAAGGATGACGAATGCCATGAAGGTGATACCATTTACTTAAAAAATAAAAAAAATAAGGCCGAAATAGAAACTTGTGTATTAGGCAAAGGCGATAATATCCATCAAATTTCTCAGCGTTATGCAGTTAAGTTAGATAAAATACTTTCTCGTAATAATTTAGTTTTAAACCAACAGCCAGCTGTAGGACAAACCATTTACTTAAACAACAAACGCCCCGATAATATAATATTGGCCGATACAGCAATTCAGCGCGATTCTATTCGAATTGTGCAAACTGAAACTGCTAATAATATTATAAAAGTAGATACCATAGTAATGAATGAAACAGTTTACGAAGATCCTAAAAAGAACATTGAAACCATGTTTCCAACTAACGAAAATACCCTAAGTTATTTTGATACTTTGGAGGAAAAAAAATCGGAATTATCGTTTTTTCATACTGTACAGGCAGGCGAAACTTTATACAGCATAGCTAAAAAATACAATGTAAAAGTAGATGCATTGCAGTTTTTAAATGCCATGAAAAATAACAATATCGAAATTGGCCAAAAATTAATTATTAATCCTAATTTACCAAGTGCCGATACCAAAGAACCTCAGCCAGTGCCGGGCTTTCATATTGTTCGCCATGGCGAAACCTTGTTTTCTATCTCTAAAATGTATAATATTTCAATAGCTGATTTAAAAGCCATTAATACCTTAACTAATAATGATATAAAAATTGATCAACGCTTAGTTATTGTTCCAGTAAAAAACGGAGAAAGCAGCAAAGAAAATGAAAGTGTATTTTATGCGGCCGAAAAAGGAGAAACCCTTTTTTCAATCAGCAAAAAGTTTAATATATCAATTATAGAGTTAAAGCGTTTAAATAAGCAAATAAGCCAATTAAAGGAAGGCGATAAACTTAGAATTAGGTAAAAAAATACAAATATGCCCAATGCAACTATTTTTACTTTGCTTAAATCAATCAAATCATTATCATTGTAATTATTAATAAAACCCATCAATAATGAAAAAAATATATTTTACAGTAATTAGTACTTTGTTATTTATTGGTGCTCAGGCACAAATATCGTACGGCTTTGATTACAAACAGAATTATGAAAGCTTTACTGATAGAGACGCAGCTTCAAGTATCACCATTGCTTTGTATAACGACAATCAAGATAGTACTACTCGTCCATATTCTGCCATTTTATCGGTAATTGATAATACCACAAAACCAAGTTTAAATGCATTAAATAAAACGCATTTTGATATGCCTGCGCAGCAAAAAATTGAGTTTGCTCCTGGTCAAAAAGGATTTAGAAACATTATTAATGTGCCAATTAAACCAATAGCCGACCCAGTATTTTGGGGTCAAAGAGTTTTTGAACTTAATTTAGGAACACTTGAAGGTTTTGATGTTGGCGATTTGGTGAACGGCTTTGAATATTTAACCATTGTAATAGATTACGATGGATCTAAAATTGGTGTGCCAAGAGTTAATAAAACCATGTTTACCATTTACCCTAATCCAAGTTCAAATAATATTTATGTAGCTGGTGTGGCTTGTCAAAGTATTCAAATTCTAGATTTAATGGGTAAAGTAGTTTTAGAACAAAACTTACCAAGTAATCAAATAAATATAGAAACATTGCCTGCAGGTATTTATGTTTTAAATGCCATGAGCGATAAAGGATTGGTGGTTCAAAAAATTGTGAAACAATAAGTTATAAAAAAATATTGAAAAGCCGGAGTTTTATAAACTTCGGCTTTTTTTATGTTCATTACTTAATAATTATTTTATTTTTACAGCATGCAACAACCTTGGTTTATTATTGATTTTGATAGCACATTTACGCAAGTAGAAGCTATGGAAGAATTGGCTGCTATTAGTTTAAAAAACGATCCTGAAAAAGAAGCAATTATTGAACAAATTAAGCATTTAACCGATTTGGCTATGGATGGTAAAATGCCATTTAATAAATCGCTAAAGGCTCGAATTGCTTTGCTTTCGGCTAAAAAATACCATATAAACATGTTGGTAAATAAGTTGCGTAAAAAGGTTTCGCCCTCTTTTGCTCGCAACAAAGAGTTTTTTAAAAAATACCAAGGTAGGGTTTTAATTGTTTCAGGGGGATTTAAAGAATTTATTGCTCCGGTAGTTAAAAGTTTTTTTATTGAAGAAGATTGTATTTATGCCAATACTTTTATTTACGATAAAAAAAATAATATCATTGGTTCTGATGAAGAAAATCCATTGGCGCAAGAAGGAGGCAAAGTAAAATTATTAAAGCAATTAAAGTTAAAAGGGCAAGTAATAGCCATTGGTGATGGTTATACCGACTACCAAATGCGCGAAAGTGGAATGGCTGAACAGTTTTTTGCTTTTACCGAAAATATAGCTCGTGAACGTGTATTAGCCAAAGCAGATTATATAGCTCCAAGCTTAGATGAAATATTGTATAAAATGAAATTGCCTATGGCACTTTCGTACCCTAAAAGTCGCATAAATGCAGTACTTTTGGGTAAAGAAACCTTTGCCTCAGAACCTTATTTTAAATTAGAAGGATATAATGTTATTAAACGTGAATCATTAACTAATAAAGCAATAGTCGATTTGAATAATGCCTCTATCCTTGTTTCATCCTTAAATCAAGAAATTTCAAATTTAAATACATTCACCAAATTGATTTGTTTGGCGGTTTGGGGTACTAATAACCATCAGTTCAATGCATCTATTGCGCAGCAAATGGCAGTGCCTATTTTTAGTTCGCCTTTTGCCAATACACGCAGTGTGGTTGAACTGGGTTTGGGTTTTATATTTCAACTTTCAAGACAATCTAAATCAGAACTTAGAGGCAAAAAAATTGGAATAATTGGGTATGGAAATGCGGGAAGTTTAATGGGTGTATTAGCTCAAAATTTAGGTATGGATGTGCTTTATTTTGACGAAAAAGACCGGGCGCCACTGGGAAATGCCATGGCTTGTAAGTCGGTAATCGATTTACTAAAAAAATCAAACTATGTTGTTTTGCTTCAAAGTAAAAATGCTGGAACTATTTTGGCCGAAAGGGAGTTAAAGCAAATGCAGCCAAATGCATGTTTAATTAATTTAAGTTACGATAATTCAGTATCAGTTCAAACAGCGGTAAAGTTGGTTCAGCAAAAAAAACTGCTTGGTTTTGCTATGGATTTTCAGCAAGAAGAAAATTACCTTAAAATAAAGCAAAACAGCCAAATTATTACCACGCTTCACCAGCGCAATAGCACTGTTGAAACACAGCAAAACATTGCCAGTTTTACTAGCGAAAAAATTATTCAATACATTAATACAGGTAATTTAAGCCGAAGTTTAAATTTTCCTGATATTCAATTACCGGCCTTGCAAGGCTCGCATCGATTCATTCATATTCATAAAAATAAACCTGGGTTATTAGCTAAAATAAACGCTGTTTTGGCCAAACACAAAATAAATATAACTGGGCAATATTTAAAAACAAACGAAACACTGGGTTATGTAATTACAGATGTTGCAAAAAAATATGATAATGAGGTGATTAGTGAATTGAAAAAAATAGACGCTACCATTAAATTCAGGGTGATTTATTAGTGTAAATTAAACTTTTACGAAATATTTTATACTAAAACAGTTATTATTGCCTTTGTTCTATTTTAAACTAAAAAAACAATAGTAAAACTACTACTCTATATTTATATTTATTAATGCAAAAAATCTTTTGTTTTTTATTGTTAGTTTTTGCAGCAACCGCCTCGGTTAATGCCCAAAATGAAAAAGCAACAATTAGTGGTGTAGTTAAAGATAGTATGGGCCAATTGGCCGATGGCGTTACTGTTACAGTAATTGGTCAAAATAATTCAGTGGTAACCAATGAAAACGGTTTTTATAAAATAGCAGTTGAAAATAATAAACCCATTCAGTTAATTTTTATTTATTTTGGACAAAAAGGGCAAATTTTTGATGTGCCAGCCTTACCAGCCAAGGCAAAATATGAGTTAAGTCCAAAGCTAAATATAGGTGTAACGCTTACTGCCGTGGTTATTAAAGATGACCGTTACCGAGAATTTGCCAGCACCACCACTTTAGATCCAAGGCAGCTCACGGTTAATCCTGCACCAATGCCAGGAGTGGAGCAAATTTTG
Organism: Methylacidiphilales bacterium; assembly: GCA_041730515.1. Taxonomy (GTDB): domain Bacteria; phylum Bacteroidota; class Bacteroidia; order UKL13-3; family UKL13-3; genus JAAFJM01. The sequence goes on from JBGSBN010000001.1 coordinate 18,449, forward strand.
AAAACACTACCCGGTGTATCGTCTAACAATGAATTAAGCGCTCAGTACAATGTACGTGGAGGTAATTTTGACGAAAATTTGGTATATGTAAATGATATTGAAATATATAGGCCATTTTTACCACGAAGTGGTCAGCAGGAAGGCTTAAGTTTTATTCATTCTGATTTGGTAAAAAGTATTAAATTTAGTGCAGGTGGATTTGAAGCCAAATATGGCGACAAAATGAGTTCTGTATTAGATATTAAATATAAGACTCCTAAAAAAACAGTATCATCTGTTAATATGGGCTTGCTTGGCGTTCAGGCTGCTACCGAAGGTGCTTCAAAAAACTTGCGTTTTACTTATTTAATTGGTGCCCGTTATTGGAGTAATAAATATGTGGTTTCTACCTTAGATACCAAAGGCGATTACCAACCTTCGTTTACCGATGTGCAATCACTTTTAACATATCACTTTAGGTCTGATTTAAGCTTAAGTGTGTTAGGAAGTTATGCGCAAAACAGGTATTTTTTAGTGCCTACCGATAGGCAAACTACTTTTGGAACGGTAAAACAAGCATTGCAATTAAATGTATATTTTGGTGGTGCCGATTTAATGGAATACAGAACAGCAACAGGCGCTGCAAGTTTGGTTTATAATCCTACCCGAAAACTACAATTAAAATTAATTGGTTCTACATTTTACAGCAACGAAAATGAAATTTTTACCATTGAAGGTGCATATAGATTAAGCGAATTAGAAACCGACCAAAGCAGCAGTAATTTTGGAAGGGCAAAATCGCTTCGTGGGATTGGATATTTTATAAATAATGCACGGAATAGTGTAGAAGCCACAGTGGTGAATATTGGGCATAGAGGAAGTTTTGATAAAGGAAAGCACAATATTCAGTGGGGCGCATTTGTGCAAACCGAAAATATAAACGATAGGTTAAAAGAGTGGAATTATAGAGATAGCGCAGGTTTTGCTCAGCCAACTTTGGATGCCAATGGCAATATTATTTTACCCGATTATTTAAGAACCCAACTAAGCTTAAATACTTTTAGGCTAAATGGTTATGTGCAAAATACCACGGTTGTTAATAGAAATAGCAATATGGTTTTTACTTATGGTGTGCGCAGCAATTGGTGGAGTTATACCAACGAAAATGTAATCAGTCCAAGGTTTCAATTTACTTTCGAACCTAATAGAAAACACAATAAATTGGTTTTTGATAATAGCAAAAACGATAGTAATTGGGCAAAAAAAATGCGTAAAAATTGGGTTATTAAAGCCTCATATGGTTGGTATTATCAAACGCCATTTTACCGCGAGTTGCGCAATTTTCAAGGAGCGTTAAATTCAAATATTAAATCGCAAAAATCAATTCATTATGTATTGGGTGCTGAAATGAATTTTACCGCTTGGAACAGACCTTTTAAATTTACTGCTGAAGCCTATTACAAAGATTTAAGTAACCTAATTCCATACGAAATTGACAATGTCCGTATCCGTTATTTTGCCGATAATACCTCAAAGGGTTATGCCACAGGTATTGATTTTAGGGTTAATGGAGAATTTGTAAGAGGTACTGAAAGTTGGGCTAGTTTAAGTTTAATGGATACCAAAGAAATAATCAGTAATCAATTTAATACCTTAGGCGTTAAAGAGACTGAAAAATTTATTCCACGATTAACCAATCAAGCATTTCAGTTTGCTATTTTCTTTCAAGATTATTTGCCAAGCAATGATAAATACAAAGTTAACCTGATGTTAGTTTATGGTAGCGGATTTCCGTTTGGCATTCCCGATAGAAACAGGTATAACGATTTAAACTCCATGCCAAGTTATCGCAGGGTAGATATAGGTTTTACCAAAGATTTAATTCCAGAAAGACTAAAAGCTTCGCAACGTAATTCTTTCTTAAAACGACATATAAAATATGCTAATTTAGCCTTGGATGTGTTTAACTTATTGGGGGTTGATAATACCATAAGTTACACTTGGCTGCAAGATGCCGCCGCACAAACTTGGGCTGTGCCTAATTATTTAACTAGCCGCAGGTTAAATTTAAGGCTACAAATAAAATTTTAGGCCAAGGGTTTATCAAATGCCATAAACCAATAGGTTATTATTTCTATTCATTTATATCCAACCCTTCCTGCTAAACCATTGGTAAATAATAATGGTAAGCAAAAGCATAAAAATTAAAACACCCGGATAGCCATAATGGTGAGTTAATTCTGGCATAAACTGAAAATTCATACCATAAATTCCAACTATAAAAGTTAAAGGTAAAAAGAAAGCCGAAAATACAGTTAACACGCGCATAACCTCATTGGTTTTTTGGCTCGAAAGCGAAATATAAATGTTTAATAAACTCTGACTACTATCGTAAATTTCTTCTGTAATGGTTTCCACTCTTACATAAGTATCTTTTAAATCTTCGTAAATGGTATTGCGTTTATGGGCATTTCCTAATTGTTCAATAACGGCTTTAGTCAGGGTAAATAATCGCTTTTTTACATAAATTTTTCGTTTAATTAAGTAAAGGTTTTTAAGCAAATCAGGTATTTTATTTTTTAAAAATATACGCGTTTCGTATGAATCAATCTCTACATCGAGGGCAGCTAATGGATTTTCAAAACTTTGTAAGGTGTCCTTAATTATTTTACAAATGATATCAAATGGACTTTTACAAATAGTTCCATGGGCATATTTATTGGCCACGCCATTAATAACTACCGAGTCGTGCCTGTGAATGGTTAATAAAAAATCTTTTCCCCAAAAAATAGCAATTTTACGGGTTAATTTTTGAAAGCTATCTGCAGCAATATCACATTGATTATCGTAGTTTCGAATGATCATAAAATGCTCATTTTCTAATTGCTCAAACTTTGGTAAATGGCCGGGATCTAGGCAATCTTTAATAGCTGTTTCTGGTAAACTATATTTAATAGCCAATTCCTTAAGCTCAAGTTCGGTTGGCTGATTGATGTCTATCCATCTAAAAGAATGTTCGGGGGCTTCCCTAAGTATTTTTATCATGCTATTTACAAAGTATAAAAATAATATTTTCAATTACAGATAAATATTTTTTTACGCACTTATGGTTTTTTAAATTCAGTATTTTAGAATAAATTTATTGCACTGATTAATAGTGCGTTGCAAATTTATGTAAATCTTTTCAAACTATTTCTCAACTTAGGGTGTTTTGTAACTTGAGTGAGTAAATTTTTTCATAATTAATGAAAAATCCTATTGATACCAATGGACAATAAGCCGGGGGAGCCCGGCTTTTTTGTTTCAGTCAATCAGTTATTTTTTATTTTTTATCATTTAAAATCATAGTTTATCCTATTTTTGTATTGAAAAATAAGAAATTGATAAACTACCTAAAGCATACCGATATAGATAAAAACAAGTGGAACCGTTGTGTTTCTAACGCTAGTAATACCATCATTTATGCCTATGCTTGGTATTTAGATATAGTAAGCCATAATTGGGATGCTTTGGTGCTAAACGATTATGAGGCGGTGATGCCCTTAACACATCGAAAAAAGTATTTTTTATCTTATTTGTTCCAACCATTTTTTACTCAACAATTAGGCGTTTTTTCAAAAGCAGAATCTCAAGCCTTGTTGGTTCAAGAGTTTTTAAATGCTATTCCTACTAAGTTTAAATTAATCGACATCAATTTAAATGAGGACAATAGCACTGAAGGTTTAAAAATCAAGAAGAATTATATATTGCCAATTAACGAAAGCTATAAGGATATTTACGCAGGTTTTAAAGGACAAACAAAACGTAGTATAAAAAAGGCAAAGGAACATGGTGCTTACATGCAAGCAATGCCATATAATCAAGTGATAGATTTTTACCAAAAACACAAAGGCAAGGAAACCAAAGGAGTAAAGCTTAATGACTATCGAACCTTAAAACAGCTTTATAAAATTTGTAACAAACAAAGTAATTTAATTTCTGTTGGAGTATTTAGTAGTCAATTTGGTTTGGTGGCTTCTGCTGCTTTTTTAATCAATGCCGATAGAGTTATTTATCACTTAGGAAGCTCCAACGAGAAGGGTCAAAAAATGGGTGCCATGCGGTTTTTAATTAGTTCGATAATTGCCCAACTTGCTGGTAAAAACTATTTTATTGATTTTGAAGGGTCAGAAATTGATGGAATTGAAAATTTTTATAAATCGTTTGGTGCGTTAAAAAAGCCATATTTTAAATATAGGAAAAATAATTTACCAAAATTTTTGGCTTGGATAAAATAATGAAATTAAAGTATTTATATATTAGTGTGGTATTTATTTTGTTTGGTTCATGCGAAAAAGACAAAAGCGCTTCACAGAATAATGATTTTTTTCCACCCGTTAATTTCGATATCAATATCAACTTATTGTTTCCCGATGCTGCACCATTGCAAAACACTGGTGGTTTTATTTATAGAGATGGGCAAGCAGTAGGCTATAAAGGCATTGTTATTTACAATAATTTTGATGAATTTTTAGCTTTCGATAGGGCATGTCCTTATAAAGTTGATAGTGCTTGCAGTCGAATTTTTATGGCCGATAATAATTCAAAATTTCAATGTGGAAGTGGCAACAGTCGTTGCTGCGCAAGTGAGTTTTTTTTAAGCACAGGAACACCAAGCAAAGGTCCTGCCGACAGGCCACTACGCCAATATTTTGTTACTAGGAATGGAAATTATTTGCGTGTTACTAGCTATCCACAATAAAAAAATCATTTTTATCCACTATGTAGCCATTAAATGATTTATAACGCTTTGATGAATAACAAAATTGGATGTATTTGGTGGCGGCATAATACCATCTAAGATTTACGACAAACCCATTGGCCTCATTTGTAAATCAAAATGGTATTAGTATTATTGCACATGCAATTTGAAAACACTTTAAGTTTTGCGCAACATTTAGATGCAAACGATAAACTTGCCCATTTTAAACACCAATTTCATTTATTAACCAATAACAATAATCACGTAGTTTATCTATGTGGAAATTCATTAGGCTTGCAGCCAAAATCAGTTCGGGCTGCGGTAGAGCAAGAATTAAACGATTGGGCAAAATTTGGAGTGGAGGGTCATTTTAATGCAAAAAATCCTTGGTTTGGTTATCACCATTTTTTAACCGAAAATGCTGCAAAGGTAGTAGGAGCAAAACCGAGTGAAGTGGTTATTATGAATAACCTTACAGTAAACTTGCATTTAATGATGGTAAGTTTTTACCAACCAACTTCCACTAGGTATAAAATAATTATGGAAGCAGCAGCATTTCCAAGCGATTTATATGCCATGGAAACACAAGTAAAACACCATCATTTAAATCCAGACGAAGCAATTATAGAACTTAAACCGCGCGAAGGTGAACACACTTTACGAACCGAAGATATTATTGACACAATTAACGCAAACGCTGATAGTTTGGCTTTGGTAATGTTAGGTGGAGTAAACTATTATACTGGTCAAGCTTTTGATATGAAAGCAATTTCCTCAGCAGCACATGCAGTTGGTGCTTATGCAGGATTTGATTTGGCGCATGCCGCTGGCAATTTGCATTTGCAATTGCACGATTGGGATGTGGACTTTGCGGTTTGGTGTACTTATAAATATTTGAATAGCGGCCCTGGAGGAACTAGTGGAGTTTTTGTTCACGAAAGACATGAAAACTCAGAAATTAACCGTTTTGCTGGTTGGTGGGGACACGATGAAGGCGAACGTTTTCAAATGAAAAAAGGCTTTAAAGCCATTCCGGGTGCGCAAGGCTGGCAATTAAGTAATGCGCAAATATTTCCAATGGCCATTCATAAAGCATCGTTAGAAATGTTTGCCGAAGCTGGAATAGAAAACTTGAGGGCCAAAAGTGAATTGTTAACTGGTTATTTGGAATATATTTTAAATAATTTCACAGAACATTTAACAGTAATTACTCCAAAAAATAAAGATGAAAGAGGTTGTCAGCTTTCTATTATTGTGAAAGAAAATGGAAAGAAACTTTTTGATTATTTAGAAAGCGAAAACATAATGCCCGATTGGCGTGAACCTGACGTAATTCGCATGAGTCCAGTACCTATGTATAATTCTTTTGAAGATGTATTTTTAATTGGCGAGGCACTAAAAAAATATTTTAAAAACGGATAGTGAATACATTTCGACTTCGCTCAATGTCCGTGGTCGTTGAGCGAAGTCGAAACAAATTTTGTTTTTTTGAAAAAGTTATAAATGGTAAAAATAGAAAAAATTATTGACGATAATACCCAACAAATAGTTTGGGATATTAGGCACGAAGTTTTTGTAATTGGTCAAAATTGTCCAAAAGAAATAGAATATGAGTTTGAAGAAGAAAGTATTCATTTTATTGCATACTTTAACAATGAACCTGCCGGAACAGCTAGAATTAGAGAAACTGAAAACGGCTTTAAATTGGAACGATTTGCAGTGTTAGAAAAATTTAGAGGCAATGGAATCGGTTCTGCTTTGGTAGCTCATTTATTGAACGAAACCATTCATTTTGGCAAAAAAATATATTTACATGCGCAATTAACCGCAGCGCCTTTGTATGCCAAACATAACTTTAAACCTGAAGGTGAAAACTTTTGGGAAGCAGATATTGAACATGTAAAAATGGTTTATAGTAAATAAAAAATGGAGCTTAAAAACGAACTAATTAATCAAATACATTTAATTATTGCCAATTTGAAAGAAAGGGCAATTCGTTCTGTTGATAGTGAACGAGCATTGATGTACTGGCAAATTGGTAAAGCCATTTTTGAAGAGCAACAGCAAGGAAAAGAAAGAGCAAAATATGGTGAGTTTTTAATAAAGTCATTGTCAAAAGAATTGGTACCTCTGCTTGGTAGCGGATTTTCTACTAGACAACTTGAACGTTACAGACAGTTTTTTAGAATATTTCCAAATACGTCCGCACTGTGGACGCAATTCAATTGGAGTCATTATACGGCTTTCTAAGTATTGATAAATTAAATAAAAGAAAAGTATAAATCTTTTAACAAAAAACATGAAATACTTAATTGTAGGATTAGGAAATATAGGTGCAGAATATGCCCAAACCCGTCATAATATTGGGTTTGACATTGCTGAAGCATTGGTAAAAAAACATGCAGGAAATTTTACCGTACAAAAGCATGCGCAATATGCACAAGTAAGTTTGCGTGGCAGGCAAATGCACGTAATTATGCCCACTACTTACATGAATTTAAGTGGTAAAGCCGTTCGACATTGGATGACAGATTTGAATATTCCGATTGAAAATATTTTTATTTTGGTAGATGATTTAGCCATTGATTATGGCAAATTACGTATCAGAGCTAATGGCAGCGATGCAGGTCATAATGGACTAAAAAGCATAAACGAATTACTTGGCGCACAAAATTATCCAAGGCTAAGGTTTGGGATTGGAAATAACTTTCCAAAAGGGCGTCAGGTAGATTATGTGCTAGGAAAATGGACAACTGATGAAATGAAAGAAATGCCTTTTTTAATTCATAAATCGGTAGATGCCATTGAAAGTTTTGTAATAAAAGGATTGCCATTAACCATGAATGAATACAATAAATAATGCGTTTATTTATTAACCATATTGTTTATAAAATTGAATCAATTACTGATTTAGAAAATTTTGATAAAAGCCTTTTGAACGGTAACGAAAAAAAGGCTTTTTCTTTTCTCCAGAATTGGTTTCAAAACAACGATTTTACCTTCCAAAGTTCGGGAAGTACAGGTGTTCCCAAGCAATTTACATTTACCAAGCAGGAACTAATTTGGTCGGCAATACAAACCATTAATTACTTAAATTTAAGTCAGACGTCACAACATTTTTTCATTTGTTTAGACATCAATTTTGTAGCAGGTGCCATGCTTTTGGCAAGGGCAATTTTGTTAAATTCGGCCATCACCATTGTAAACCCAAGTTCCAATCCTTTTAAAGATTTACCCGATAATCATCCATACACTTTTGCCTCTTTAGTGCCCATGCAATTGCAAAAGATTTTGCAAAATGTGCAACAAAAAAAGGTACTTAATCAGTTTGAAAATATATTGTTAGGAGGCGCTCCTGCTTCAAACTCACTCATTAAACAATGCACTGGTTTAAAGGTAAATATATGGGCCACTTATGGCATGACAGAAACTTTAAGTCACATAGCTTTGCGTAATTTAAAAATAGAAACTGCTTTTAAATTATTGCCCAATAATGAAATAGCATTAAGCCAAGAAAACACCTTAAGAATTAGAAATATCATCACTAAAAACCAATGGTTACAAACCAACGATTTGGCTGAAATCACCAAAGATGGATTTTCTATTTTAGGCAGAGTTGATTTTGTAATAAATAGTGGTGGACTGAAGGTAAATGCCTTAAAGGTAGAAGAGGAAATTGCTAACTATTTTACAGCAAAAAGTTTGGCACCATTTCCTTATTTTGTTGGTAGTTTACCCGATGAATATTTAGGTGAAAAAGTAGTATTATTTGTAGAAAAACAAATAAATGGAGTGATTGATTTTGATGATTTAAAGAGCCATTTGTCTCAAAATCTAAGTCCATTTGAAATACCCAAACACATTCAAACGGTAAATCAATTTTATTATACTGAAAGTCAAAAAATTGATCGGTTTAAAAGTAAATTTTAACAATTACTCTGCATAAAGTGCTTTAATTTCATCGGAATTTAAAACGCGGTTATACATTCTTATATCGTCAATTGCCCCTTGAAAATAGTAGTTTCTTCCATAACCTCCGCCATTACCAATTACCAATGGTTTATCGGTATTTGAAAAAACAGTACCACTTACTTTTAAATCAGTACCTGTTTGCAGCACTCCATTTACATATACTTTTAAATTGGTGCCATCGGCAATAAAAACAAGGTGTTGCCAATTATTTAAATTAATACTTGCTGAGGCGTTTAATGGATCAATTCCGTAAATGGTATTGGTTCCGTTTTCAATCCAATTGTCAAAGTTAAAATATTCCTTGTTTCTAAAATGATTATCTAAACTATACTCAAAACCACCAAATGCACTGCGTTTACTAAAAACGGCACAAGGTTTTGTGGTATCTTCTAATAATACCCAACAACTGGTGGTAAATATTCCATTGGTAAAAGAAGCATTTTCTAAATCGCCAAAGCTAACTATACTTGAATCAACCCTATTAAAATGCAAGGCAGCATTGGCCAACCCTTTTCTGTTTGGGCAGAAGGTAGTTGCTTTATTTACACCTACTGATTCTGAAATTTTTTCAACCAGCGAGCTGTCGAAGGGAATATTTACCACTAAGCCATTGTTTAAATTAACCACAGGGGTTATGTCTATAAGGGTATCTGTACCACAACTGGCCAGTAAAAAAAAGATGCTTAAGCTGGATATTATTTTTTTCATAAATGGAGTTCTCCCAATATTATTTTCTGATAATTATTTGTATTGATAAATTGGGTAAGGTAAGTTCAATTTAAAAAACAAAGGTTTTGCTATTAGTAACGAAACCTTTGTTTTTTTGTTATATTAAACAGCAATTATTTGTTGCCTTTGTACCTTTTATCAAGCGTTCCGTCTTTTTTTAACTTTGGCTTATTGGTTTTGTATCTTTTATCAGGTGTGCCATCTTTTTTTAATTTTACTTCTTCATTCGCCACCTTTTTTTGCTCTTTAGGAGCAACTTTTACTGCTTCAGTTTTTTTAGGTTTTTGCTGCGCAAAACTTGCTGTTGAAAAACTAAAAACCAAAAATAATAGGACTAATTTTGTTAAATTCTTCATGGGTTATTTTTATTAATTGATATCCCAAAAATAACTTTAGTAGTTATAAATCCAAATTATATTTAGCTTTGACAATTATATATGGAAAAATTTTATCTATCAGCTAAAAAAAGCAATGATGTAAAGGCAAAAAAACATTTAGGACAGCATTTTTTAAATGATGAAACCATTGCTTTTAATATAGTTAAAGCATTTACAGACAAATGCGAAACGCCTGATATTCTTGAAATTGGACCTGGAATGGGAGTTTTAACAAAATACTTATTACAGAATACTACTTTTAAAACTTGGGCTATTGATTTAGATAAGGAGTCAATTGCTTATTTAAATAAAAACTATCCTGAATTAGATAATAGATTACTAGAAGCCGATTTTTTGGCCTTAAATTTTCAAAATTACTTTAAAAACGAATTTAGTTTAATTGGAAATTTTCCTTACAATATTTCTAGTCAAATTGTATTTAGTTTAATTGACAATAGACACAAAATACCGCTTATGGTAGGTATGTTTCAAAAAGAAGTAGCCGAGAGATTAGGTGCTAAGCCACGAACGAAAGATTATGGTATTTTAAGTGTAATTACACAAGCTTATTTCGATGTTGAATACCTTTTTACAGTGAACGAAACAGTGTTTATCCCACCTCCTAAGGTAAAGTCAGGTGTGGTAAGGCTTATCCGCAAAAATACTGAATTGGGTTGCGATCCCAAAAAGTTTAAACAAGTAGTAAAATTGGCATTTAATCAACGAAGAAAAAAATTAAGCAACGCCATAAGTTCTTTGGTGCAAGATAAAAGTTTGATAACAGCTTATGCCGACAAACGTGCAGAGGAGTTAAGTGTGCAAGATTTTGTAAACTTAACCATTATTTTATTAGGCGAATAATGGAACACTTAGTTTTGCACTTAATTTAAAGTAGCTTTAAAATTTCTTGCGCCTTCTTTTTATAAATGGTATTTTGATTTACTAATTGATTTAAAATTTCTTTCGAATCAGCTATTCTATTGGCTTTTAGCATGGCTAATGACATATACCACCTTGCCACTGTTTTATCGTTAAACATGTTAAACGATTCAACCGATTCGTCAAAATGCCTGATAGCTACATTGGTATAACCACATTTAAAAAAACAAATGCCGGCATAAAGGTTATAATATCCATCGTACCGGGGTTCTGGCTCATATTTTCTAAACGTTTCCATGGCAATTTGATAGTTGCCTAAGGTATAATATTTCATGGCTGTTAAAGCCAAACTACTGGTATCTGTAAAGCTATCGGATGAGGTATAATAATTAGGATAAACCTTAAAATTTTCGTTTACGATGGAGTCAATATTGGTGTCGGCATACTTATCTGGATTATAAATAAACCAAACAATACCACTTATAAATGTAAGTATTAATAATATAATTAGTATGTTGAGTGCTCTTTTCATCCTTTAATTATCGCATGTCGTTAATTTCTACACCAGGATATTTTTTGGGATTAAATGTAAAATAGCCGTCTTCAAACTTAATATTTGGAATTTGGTTGGTAATGGTATAAGTATGAATGCTTCCGTTTTTATCAAATATTACGCTTCTTACTATTTGCTGATTATTTTTTTCTATGTATAGCTTAATCTTAAAATAGTTTTTCTTTTTATCTTTTGGAGCTAATTCAATAACAGTTAATTCGCGGCCATTTTCTTTTACCACTTCAGCTATTCGGCTTACAAAACCTTTGCTATACATGGTAAAAATATCATCTAACTTCATTACACCTTCTTTAGGTTTATAATGCTGAATATTTACTTCATTAATCTCTTTGCTGTAAGTCCATTGGGTTTTGTTATCGCAAATAATAGTTTGACCAGCTATATCTAATCTAAACTTATTGCCTTTAATTACAATATTACCTTTTTGTTTTTCGTTTATTTTTTCAGCTTTACTTTCTACACTGTAGGTAAAGTCGGCTTTTATTGATTTAAATTTTTTGTACCTTTTACTAATTTTATCAATTAGTAAATCTGCCTCTTTACTACTTTGAGCAAAGCTACTTAAGGTTAAAAAACTTAAAATGATTAGAATATATTTTTTCACAATGATTACTTTAAGGGTGTAAATGTACTAAAAAAATTATGAACGAAGGTTTTTACTAATTTCAATTACTTTATTAATTAGCATAATTACAAAAAGTCCGGGCCAAATAAGTGCCGATTTGCTTTCGTAATTTACCAAAATGATGCACGAAATTACCCCAATATTAAATGCGGCAACTACCACAAATACAAGCTGCAACACCATATTTTGGGTTTTTAAAAGTGAAAGCGCTGTAAAAATTAATAACATTATTACAGAAAAAATTGCGGTTATAACGGCTATGTTCATATTTTGCAACAAATATGAAATACCAACTATCAATAAACAAGGCTTTAGAAAATTTTATTGAAATTGAAGCCGAAATAAGCACAAACGAGCCCGAAATTGTATTGCAATTACCTGCTTGGAGGCCCGGTAGGTATGAGCTTGCTAACTTTGCAAAAAATATTAGGTGTTTTAAGGCCACCGCCCAAAATGGGGTGGAACTAAAAGTTAGAAAACAAACCAAAGACAGTTGGAAAATATATAATATTGATAACAATAATAAAATCACTATTTATTACGAATATTATGCTAATCAGCTAGATGCGGGTGCGTGTTTTTTAAATACTGAGCAATTATATGTGAACCCTGTGCATTGTTTTATGTATCAAGTTGGAAAAATAGATGAACCTTTTGAGGTAAAATTAAATATTCCTTCTGATTATACGATTGCTTGTCAATTGCCCCACAATCAACATATAATAATGGCCAACAATTTTGACCAATTGGCCGATAGTCCATTTATTGCAAGCGCAAGTTTGCAGCACCACGAGTTTATGGTTGAAAATACTAAAATTCATTTTTGGTTTCAGGGTAAACACGAAATAGATTTAAAGCAATTAGAAATTGATACCATAGCTTATACCAAAGCTCAAACTGCTATTTTTAAAGAGTTACCTTGCCTAGATTATCATTTTTTGTATCAAATTTTACCTACTCCTTTTAGGCATGGGGTAGAACATGCCGATAGCACCGTAATAGCTATGGGTATGAGCAACGAAATGCTACGCGATGATTTTTACAACGACCTATTGGCCATAAGTAGTCACGAATTGTTTCATTTATGGAATATTAAGCGAATTAGACCCGAAAGCATGTGGCCTTACGATTTTACCAAAGAAAATTACAGTCATTTGGGTTATGTTTACGAAGGAATAACCACTTATTATGGTGATTTAATGCTGCTTAGAAGCGGAGTTTGGAGTTGGGAACAGTATGCAGATAGTTGGAATGGCGATTTTTTACGACATGTAAACAATGTTGGCAACCAAAACTATTCGGTAGCCGAATCGAGTTTCGATACTTGGTTAGATGGCTATGTGGCTGGAGTGCCCGCCCGAAAAGTAAGTATTTACGTAGAAGGAATGCTTGCAGCAATGCTTGCCGATTTAACCATTATAAAAAACTCGAATGGAAAATTTAGTTTAGATAATGTAATGCACGAGTTATACCATTTGTATTATAAAAATAACAAAGGATATACCGAAAACGACTATAAATTGCTGCTTGAAAAGTATGGCCAAGAAAGTTTTGAACGTTATTTTGAGACAGTTATATGGGGGAAAAATAAAATAATAGCAGAATTACAAAACATTTTACCTTACTTTGATTGTTCAATAGATAACAATAAGTTAACAAAAAGCATAAATTCTGAAAATAATTCGCTTTTTAATTTTTTGGTTAACAGATAGGATTATATATTTGAAACATCGTTTAAACCAATATTTTTACTATGCAAAAAGTAAAACTTGAATGTGAAATGTGCGACTCAAAAGCCATTTCATTTATGAAATTTTGTACTCCAGAAGAAACACTTGCCGTTTCTAATGCCAAATCGTGTGGTTATTACAAAAAAGGGCAATCCATTTTTTATGAAGACAATTTACCCCTTGGAATTTATTGTATTACTAAAGGAATAGTAAAACTTACCCGAAGTAATAATTTTGGTAAAGAGCAAATATTGCGTTTTGCTAAAGAAGGTGAATTTTTAGGTTACAGGGCTGTAATAGCCGAAGAATCTTTAACAGCAACTGCCACTTGTATTGAAGATGTAACAGCTTGTTTTATTCCACGCCAAGTATTTTTAGACCTATTGCAAAGCAATGCAGAAATAAACAAACAAATGTTTAAAGCATTGTGTCACGATATGGGTTTAAATAATGAAAAAGTGCAAAGCTTAGCTCAAAAAAGTGTGAGAGAAAGAGTGGCAGAAACCATTTTATATTTACACCAAACCTTTGCTCAAAAATCGATAGAAGAAGAACCTGTAATTCCAATAAGTCTTCCTCGTGAAGATTTAGCCAATATAGTTGGAACTGCTACGGAAACTTTAATTAGATTGCTTTCGGAATTTAAAACCGACAAGTACATTGATTTTGAAGGTAAGCGAATAAAAATTTTAAATAAAGGCGCGTTAGAACGAATCTCTCACGCTACAGTATAAAATACTTAAAAGCTCTGCTAAATAATTTTAGCAGGGCTTTTTTTATTAATTTGCGGTTGGTGTTTGCTGCTTTGGATTTTACCCAATGAAAAGCATGGTTTAGCTAAACTCAATCCAAACTTATTCAACAGGACTGTAGATAAATATTTATCAGAACTTTTTAATGAAAACGATTTTAGATTTAAATAAAATTTTATAAGGAAACAGCACAGCAAATCTTAAAAGAACTTCCATTAGTGTTTATACAATAGCTTGATTCTGTATTCATGCTTTTGGGATAGTCTCTCTTTTTTGTTTATAGAGTTAGTTTAATAGATGAATTAAATGGATGTGAGTATAATAATTGCACTTACGAAAATGTATTTGCAAAAGCAATCTTTGGTAGTTAATGTAAAATTTATATAAATATATTTGCTTTAGTCTAAAAAAAAATGTATTTTCCGCAAAAATAAATTATTATGAAAAAAAAATTTTTACTATCTATTTTAATGGTTGCTGTTTGTTTTACCAAAGCTTTTAGCCAACTATCTGCCACTTTACCTGCAAGCAATGCAACAGTTATTGCGGGTACTTATGTCGATTTGGGCACTGGTGGCTCTGTAATCACCACACTAAATACGGATGATGCCAACTCTGCCGCTATTCCTATTGGCTTTACTTACAATTTTAATGGAGCCGCTTATACCGATTTCATTTTAAACACAAATGGATTTATTAAGTTAGGAACGGCTAATCCCTCAACCGCAGCTTTATTTTTCAGCACCGGAAATGGAACTGTTGGAGGACCTTTTAACAGCACAAGTTTATTGGATACAAGCTTAATTATGGCATTTAACCACGATTTGATTGGTGCTGTGGGTGCTGAGTACAGATCACAAACCACAGGAACCGTTGGAACTAGGGTGTGTACTATTCAGTTTAAAAATGTAACTGAAAAAACAACTACACCTGCTGTGCAATATGCCAATATGAATTTTCAGATTAAGTTATTTGAAGGTAGTGATATTATTCAAATTATTTATGGAGGGTTTACAGCTTCTGGAAATGCTACTGCTTTTAAAACGGCTGCTGTGGGAGTGAAAGGAAGCAATAACCTAACTGCTAATATAATGGCAATAACTAAAGGTTCGGTAACTGCATGGAATGCACCTACTTTTCTTACAGGTAATTATACAGGTAATGCCTTCAATTTTGGAAATGGCACTAGACCACTTCCAGTTTCGGGTACTATTTATCAGTTAGTACCAACTAAACCAAATGACATTGCAGTAACAGGGTTATTTACTTTAGGTAAACTTCCTATAGCTTATGCTTCTCCTCATGCGGTAAAAGCACGTATTAAAAATAACGGAACTGCTACTCAAACCAATTTTTATGTAACTTTAACTTTAAGCGGTGTAAATGCATTTGTTGATTCTGTTCTTATTACATCAATTGCACCCAATATTGATTCGTTAATTACTTTTGCTCCTTATACTCCTAGTATTGTTGGTACTAATTTAGTTACAGTAAGTGTGTTAAGTGATGATAATAGTTCAAACAATGTAAGAACTTATGGGCAAATATCAAACGATAATTCATATACCTATGCAGATCCTAATTTACCAGCAGCGGGTGGAGTAGGTTTTACTGGTGCAACTGGAGACTTTGTTGCTAAGTTCCCATACTCAGGAGTTGCCAATGCAATCAATCAAATAGGGGTGAATTTTTTTGGTGGTGGTGTATCATTAGCTGTTGGTATTTGGTCAAGAAATACTTTAACAGGATTACCAGGCACTCTTTTGTGGCAATCAGCTACTTTTACCAGCTTGACAGGTTTAAATACCATTCCTGTTTCTCCAGCAGTAGCTATTTCCGATACTTTTTTTGTGGGTGTAATTCAGTCTTCAACTATCAATGCTAATTTTGCTTTTCAAAATGAAAATCCAATAAGGGCTCAAACATTTTTCTTTACTTCACCAACAGGTAATACCGCTTGGACCGATTTTTCGCCCGGAAGCCCCTTTAGATTTATGGTTGAACCTAGGTTACAAACACCAAATGATGTTGGATTTACCGCTGTTGACTACCCTTGTAAAGTTTTACCACAAGGCCAAACTGCTTTTAATCCTATAGGAAATATTTCAAACTTTGGAACACTAACTCAATCAGGTTTCAATGTTAAATGTGCTATTTTTAATGCAAGTAATGTACAAGTTTATACTTCTACTACTACTTCACCAACTATCTTGGGAGGTCAATCGTCACCAGTTTCGTTTCCTGCTACTTTTAATCCCACTACTGCTGGTACTTTTACTATAAAAATTTGGAGTGAACTTTTTGGTGATGCTAGTACCGTTAATGATACTTCTATCGCTGCTTTTACGGTAAATAATATTGCTTTGGTGGGTGGTACTGAAACGCGCTTACAATTCAATGGAACTACAGGTTATATTGAGGTTGCTAATAAGTCGTCAGTTAAGCCTGTTACAAATTTTACTATTGAAACATGGGTACTAGGAAACAATGCTTTGTTGAATCCTGGTTGTATTTATTCATCAGATTCTAGCAATTCAGATACAAGTATAACCATAGAAACAATAGGCAGACGTATTGGAGTTACATTGCGTACCAGCAATGGATTGTTTTTCCTTACCAGCAACGATACCATTCCTACCAATAACTGGGCTCACGTAGCTGTAAAATATGACGGTGCAGAATTAACTGTTTATGTAAATGGAGATACTGCGGGTACAATAGCCGTTACTGGTAATGTTTTATATAAAAATAGCCCTGTTTATATTGGTAGAAGATCGGGCTCTAAATCAACAGCAGGTGTTTCTGTTCTTAATGGTGGTTTAGATGAATTTAGGATTTGGAATATAGCAAGAACACAAACTCAAATTATACAAAATATGCATAGAAAGATTGCCAATTTTTCTCAACCCAATTTAATGGCTTATTATAGAATGAATGAAGGAGCTGGAAGCGCTTCTATATCTGATGCCTCTGGTAATTGTAATAGTGGAGATTTAGTAAATTTAGATCCTGCTACACAGTGGTTTACTGGTTCGGTATTGTTAGATACTACTTCGGCTACTATTTTTAATATTACCAGTAATACATTGCAAACAAGTACTACACATCAAATAGGAGTAAGGGTTGAAAATCCCACAGGTATAGGTTCTTTTGCTGTTTATTCTGCTTTACAGCCTATTATAGGAACTTCACCTACAGGTTTTACCAATAATAGTACTAGAACATGGATGGTATATAAGTATGGCGATCTTACTTTTGACAGTGTAAGAGTCGAATTCGGTGTTCCAAGTGGAAGTATTTTGGCTTCATCGACCAATAATGATTTGGCTTTAAACGGCAGATTGATGGGTTTTGGAGCTTGGACCAATACCAGAAGCAGTGCTGCCAGTTTCCAACGCATAACAAATAACTTTAAAGTAAACTTCTTGTTATTAAACACGGATTCGTTCAATAAACAATTTGTGGTTTCGTCTATTAATAACCCTTTACCGGTTAAGTTAATTGCATTTAACGGAACACCGAAAAATGCCGATGCATTGTTATTCTGGTCAACAGCAAGCGAAACTAATAACAAAGGTTTTGAAGTAGAGCGTTCATTAGATGGTAAAACTTTTACCACTATTGATTTTGTAAAAGGCGCAATCAATTCAAATATTACTCAAAAATACAGCTATACCGATAGAGAGGTTTTTGCAACTAATAAAACAGTTTATTACAGATTGAGACAAATAGACTTGGATGGTAAATTTGAATATACCAAAACCATTACTATTAATAGCGAAAAAGTAAATAATACAAATATTGTAGTTTATCCAAACCCAATCAATGATTTATTGAACATTGAAATGGAATCGTTTACTAGCACTTCTGCTAAATTATTTATTACCGATTTAGCTGGTAAAAAAGTAAGAGAAACTGTTTTAATTGTAAGCGAAGGTGCTAATAAGTTTACTATTGATAATTTAGCTGAATTAAACAGTGGTGCTTATATTATTAATATTATCTCAGAAGGTAATATGTTATTTAGTAATAAGTTTATCAAAACTAAATAGTATTTATTTAATTAATGAAAAAAGCCCGATTATCTTTTGATAGTCGGGCTTTTTGGTGAATTTATCTATACATATAGCCACCGGTTTCACTGGTGGCTATTCATATTAAACACCTTCCAAAGTTTTCCTAAGCTTCACGCGTATGCGAAAGCTTTCGGGAAAATACCATTTAATCCCACTAATTTGCGAGACCATTGGCCTAATTTGTAAATCAAAATGGTATTATAATTACTCTTCGAAAAAAGCAATATTTCCACCTACCCAATTAAAGTCTTTGTTATAGCGTACGCCTATCATTTTGCCCCTACTCATGCGGCCTAAATTAGTAGCTAAGGTGGGTCTTTCGTCTCCGTCAGGCCACAAATACATCATGCGTATTTCACATTTTACACCTCCTTCTGGCGACTGAATAGCTTCCGCATAATTTACTTTTTCCTGTAAAATCCAATTTTCAGGGTCTTTAATTTGGCTAATATCTTCTGGGGTAACATCTATTATTACGCCCATACCACTGAAACTGAATAGTGGCTTAAGTACATAATTTTCTAAATCAGTCGGAATGGTTTTGAGTTCACTTATAAAGTAAGTATTGGGTACAAACTCATTTTTAAGAAAAGGCATGGTATATTTACTAATTCTGTAGAACCAATGTGGGTGTGTTATCCATTCCACTTCCAAATCATCTTGTAAATTTATTTGGTACTTAAAGTCTGGATTAGCCTCCAAATCATCAAAAATAAGCCTGTTGTAAATGCGCTTAATAGCTATCTCTTTTCCATCTTTTAAGTAATATACTTTTTTGCCTTTTTGGATTAAATCGCTTAAGCAAACAATGGAAATCCCCAAGCAGGCAAGGGTGGCATAAAAATCAATACGGGTTTTTTGTTCATGGGGTTTTATATCCATTAACACTACTTCCTCTGTATTACAATTGCCAACAATTGTTTTACGCAATAAATCTATATAGGTGTCGTGGTTTAAGCCACTAGAATAATGCGTAAAGTTCTCTGGGCAATAAAACCATTCTTTGTATTGCTGGCCTATTACATCTTCCCAAGCAAACAGGCTTGCAAAACCTTGTAGTTCTATTAGTTTGGGCACAAATCCACCCTTGCCATCATCGCAAATGCCAAAATCAATGCAAATAAAATGGGGTTGCTTGCTTTCATTTTGCATGCGGATATGTTTTGGTATCGCATTTTCTGTTAACGCTTTAAAATTAGGTTGTACTATTACATCTACTATTTGCTCACAAGCTGAAATCAGTTGTTCTTTCAGTTTTTTATCAACAAACATAGGAGTTTCTGTTATCCTAAAAACTACATCTTTTTGGTATAGATTATTTAAATGCTCAATAAACTTTTCGTAGTGTTCTTGGTTAAATTCTTGGTTATATTTGGCACGAATAGCTGGTATCATATACTTGCTTGTTTAAGTGAAAAAGATTGAATGGCATCATTTAAAAACTGGGGTATTATACAACTTTGGGTATGCATAATTTTATCAGGATCATTTAAATGGGCTAACATATTTTCTAGTTTTTCCTCCCCATGGTTGGCTATAACCACTTGCTTTTTTTCTTCCGTTTGCAAGTAATATATCATTCCTTCGGCATCGGCTTCTGGATGAAATTGGGTTCCTATTATTTCTGGAGTAAGTCTTATAGCCATTATAGCTCTTTCTAATTCAACATGAGGACGCAATTTTTCCAAAGCTAATATTTGAGCTCCAATTGCTTTCAAATTCGTATCGTTGGGTTCTATTACTTGCCACTTGCGGGAATCAACCACATAAAACGGGCGGGACAAATTTTTGAAAGCAGAATCGCTTATTCCTTCATCAGTAGCGTAAACAGGATAAGTGCCAAATGACTCATTTTTGCGCAAGCACACATTTCCCAAATTAAAGTGGTGGCATATTACTTGAAATGAGTGGCAAATTAAAAACAAATGTTTCTTGTTACTTGAGTTGGCGTTATGAGCCATCAATTCTTTCACAAAGCCAATGTATTTATTTTCCCAACCTTCCAAATCTACAGGACTTCCTGGTCCACCAGACGAAATGTAAATATCATAGTCTAATGTTGGAGCTTCTTGTTTTCCTCTAATATCAATTACTGTTTTGGTAATGGATAATTGGTTTTCAGTAGCATATTTATCTAGTATTTCATGTATGTTTCGCATTCCTTGATTGGGTGCATCTTTATACAAATCAAGGATGGCTACTTTTATATTTTTCATAAAAAGTATTAATTGGTATTGATTAATGTTTGTGTAGTAATAAAGTCAACTACATCTTTTAAATTATTTGTTTTTTCGAAAACGGCCAATTGCCTATCTGCTCCAGTGCCATTTTCAAGCATTTTTAGCACATAATTAATTTCATTTCTGCTGCCTAATTCATCTACTACATCATCAATAAAATCTAATAATTCAAATATTAACGCTTTGGTATCTACTTCACTTTCTCTGCCAAAATCAATCATTTTTCCTCCAATTCCATAGCGTGAAGCACGCCATTTGTTTTCATTGAGTAAAGCGCGTTTGTATATAATAAAATTGAGGTTTTTATTGCGTAATTTATACAGTTTGGCACACAATGCTTGAAAAATAGCAGCAATGGCTAAAGTCTCATTCAATAACATAGGCACGTCACAAATTCTAAACTCTACCGTATCAAAAAATGGATGTACCCTTAAATCCCACCAAATCTTTTTTGCATTGTCTATACACCCAGTTTTTACCAATAGTTTTATATAGTTATCGTATTCTTCTATACTTTCAAAATAATCAGGAATACCAGTACGAGGAAACTTATCGAATACTTTGGTACGGAACGATTTGAAGCCGGTATTTCTGCCTTCCCAAAATGGAGAATTGGTACTTAAAGCATATACGTGGGGTAAAAAATAACGTACGGAATTGGCTAGATGAATAGCCATTTCTCTGCTTTCCATTCCTACATGCACATGCAATCCAAAAATAAGGTTAGAGCGAGCAGCATCTTGTAACTCATATACAATTTGATTGTAGCGAGGGTGTTCCGTAATGAGTTGTTGTTGCCACATACTAAAAGGATGTGTGCCACTGGCTCCTATTTGAAGTCCTAAATCCACAGCCACTTGGCTTACAGTTTTTCTTAAATTACCGAGGTCTTTTCTTGCTTCACTAGTATTTTTGCATATACCAGTTCCTACTTCTACCACAGCTTGATGCATTTCTGCTTTTACTTGGTCATCTGTCAATAATTTAGACGCGGCCTCTACTATTTTTTGTTCGTGCGATTTTAGTTCCCTGCTTACAGGGTCTATTACCATATACTCTTCTTCAATACCTATTGTAAAAGTGTTTGAATTCATGTGTTTGAAAAATAAAAATGTTGAAAATGATTTTGTATGGGGTGGATTTAAAATCCCTTTCCAATTGGTTGGAAAGGGATTATTTTTATTTAGCTGATTTAGCTACTTTTTTTGTGGCTACCTTTTTAGCAGCTGCTTTTTTAGGAGCGGCTACCTTTTTTTCTGAACTGGCTTTATGGGAAGCATTGCTAATATAATTACCCCAAGTAAGATTATCGCCACCTGCTTTTTGATTTTGAGCACGTTCTATGGCATAGTCAGCCATGGTATTTACAACCCAATCAAAATTTTCTTGTCCTACGCTTTCTACTGATGAATCGGGTGCAGGGTTACAAAAATCTATTGCATAAGGAATTCCATCACGCACAGCAAATTCTACAGTGTTAAAGTCGTAACCCAAGCCTTGGTTTAAGCGCAATGTATAATCTTTAATGGTATCAAGTGTTTTAGGATCGGCTGTTTCCCAAGCGGCTTGGTAGCGCAAGTGATGCGGATTGCGAGGTTCATATTTCATTATTTTCACATGTTTTCCGCCTACACAATAGCAACGATAATACTCTTCAAATGTAATTTCTTCTTGAAGCAACATAACCAATTGACCAGTTTCTTGGTGCTTTTCAAAAAATTCGTTGGCGTCATGCACTTTATATACACTTTTCCATCCACCACCGTCATGCGGTTTCATATATGCTGGAAAGCCAATTTCAGCAAACATAGCTTCCCAATCCAAGGGCATTATCATATTACGAAACGAGTTTTCGTTGGTGTCACTCGGACGTTCATTGGAAGGAAGTAAAAATGTTTTTGGAACAGGTACACCTAGTTTTACAGCAAGGCAGTTGTTAAAAAATTTTTCATCAGCACTCCACCAAAAGGGATTATTGATTACGGCTGTTCCCATTAGTGCAGCATTTTTTAAATAAGCTCTGTAAAAGGGTACATCTTGGCTAATGCGGTCAACAATTACTGCGTAACCGCTATCACTGGCTTGTGAAAGCTTATCAAGTTTAACAAATTCAGCACTGATGCCTGCTACTCCTCTGCTATTTATTGCATCTACAAATGCTTGTGGAAATGAGTTTTCCTGTCCGAATAAAATGCCTATTTTTTTCATAGTTCTTCCGTTTAGTTGGTGGTTATTTATATATGTTTATTTTTAAATTAGTGATATGTAATGTGGAAACATTTCCCTCCATATAGGCCAATCATGGCCTCCCCAAGCTCTTATATCAAGCCAATGGTCTATTCCTTTACTCTTTAAAATATGGCTCATTTCTTCATTTGATTCTTTACACATATCTCCTTCTGCTGTTCCTAAAAATATTTTCATATTCCATAAATCAGGGTGGTTATTGGCAGGCATAAAATCGGGCGGATTGTTGAAATATACATTGTCGTCATAGTATCCATCCACCTGATCAATTATACTGAACTTAGCCCCCATACTCAGCATAGCGCATACTTTTTCTGGGTGTTTAAAAGCATAATTTGCTGCTTGGTAACCTCCAAAACTGCAACCCGCAGTGGCTACTTTACTAAAACCAGTTTCTTTTAAAGCCAAAGGAACTAATTCTTGGTCAATCATTCTGTCGTAACATTCGTGGTTATATGCTCTTATGTATGGCTCCACTTTTTTATTATACCAACTTAGTTCGTCAATACTATCTATGCAGTAAATTTTTATTAAGCCATTGTCAATATACCAAGCGGCTGATTCTATTAATTTAAAATCTTTGTTTTGATTGTATCTTCCCATAGAAGTGGGAAATGCTATAATAGGTAAGCCTTTGTTGCCAAATACTTGCATTTCTATTTCTCTATCTAAATTGGGTGAAAACCATTTAATGTATTTTTCTTCCATATAATATTGTGTATTTTTAAAATTATTGTTGGCTGATTCTGAAAAATTTATTGAACTATTCAAAGACAAATAAGGTTTTTTTGAATAAAAAAACAATAAAATAAATTTTTTTATTTATTGCTGTTAGGATTAAAAGCGCCTAATATTGCATTTTCTTTATGAAGTCCCTTCGTCAATTAATACTTTTCAAGTCAAATGCGTTAAATTGTTCTGTGCATGCAGATTTAATTTTACCGCCTCATTTGGATATAAATACCAGTTACCCTCTACTAATTTTAAATGATGGACAGGATATGCAAACCATACAGGCATTGCATATATTGGAGCAATTATGGTCTAAGCAAATATGCAAGCCCTTTATTTTAATTGCTCCACATGCCAAAGACAGAATGAATGAATATGGAGTAGCCAATCATTTAGACCATAAGAACCGAGGAGCTTTAGCTGTTAATTATACTCAGTTTGTTGTAAATGAGCTGATCCCACAGTTGCTTGTGCGTTTGAACTTAAAATCGTTTGACGAACATGTAATAGGTGGCTTTAGCCTTGGCGCTTTATCTGCTTTTGATATTGCTTGGAATAATTCGCATGTATTTAGCAAAGTAATTGCATGTAGTGGTTCTTTTTGGTGGCGAAACCGAGATTTGGATGCCAACTACACCAACCAGAATAGAATAATGCACCAAGTGGTAAACAAAACAGAGAAAAAACCTGCACTTAAAGTTTGGCTGCAGTGTGGCACTTTGGACGAAACGGCTGATAGAAATAAAAATGGCGTTATAGATAGTATTGATGATACTTTAGATTTGATAGCGGAACTGAAACAAAAGGGTTTTAATCAACAAGAAGATTTGTTTTACCACGAAGTAATAGGAGGGAGACATACCATGGAAACCTATAGTTTAATGTTGCCTCACTTCCTTCAATGGGCATTTCCAAAGTAAGCAGTGGTGTATTTATTATAAGCTGCTTTGGTTATAGCTAAAGCGGTTGAGTTGGCATTTTCCTTTGTTGCTTGGAACACGCCAAATGCTTGCACAAGCGGGAGCCTGCTGCTTTCGATTTGCAACCAGTACTCGCTTGCATCTTGCGAGTGAATATATTGGTAAGCCTCCGGCTGATTTCATAAATTTAAAAAAATGGCGGGACGCCTTTTAAACTCATGCTATCAAGATGCGAGCGAGTGCAAAGGAGCAAATTCAATTTATTTAAAAGTAAGAAATATTAGCCCATAATTGTAAAAACCTATTTGGTTAATTGATACCTTTGATGTTCATGTCTGCCTCCAATAAAATCAAACCCCCAAAAGTATATTTAACTGATGCTGTTATAGAAACTTTTAACAGTGCAAAAAATGGAAAGTTATTGGTAGAAATAGTGGGCGGAAAATTGATGTTAAATACCCGCAATGCCAACCAGTCTTTTGATGGTTTGCACCAATTGTTTCAATTAATTTTTGCTGATTTAAAAGCCAATTTAGCTAATATTAACCAAGTTTTATGTTTGGGTTTGGCAGGTGGAAGTGTGGTTCACATTTTACGAAACGAATTGCAGTTGCCATGCACAATTACTGCGGTAGAATACGATGAAGTAATGGTACAAATTGCCCAAAAACATTTTGGTTTACAGCAGTTTGATAACCTAAATGTAATTATTGCCGTTGCGTTTACTTATGCCGAACAGCAAGCCCATAATCAATGTTTCGATTTAATTTTGGTTGATTTGTTTGAAGATAATAAAGTAGCCAACGGCATTTTTAACCTTCATTTTAATGAACAATTATTAGAAATGTGTCCTCATGGAATTATTGTTATCAATACCATTTGTAAAAACAAGGTACAGGAAAAACAAATCAATAGTTTGGTGGCGTTTTTTAAGCAAAAACAGCTTATTTGTAACTTGAAAATATATGATATAGCGCCAACCAATAAGGTTTTGGTAGTTTATACTTAATGGTTTTCTGCAATTCTAGAGGTTTTTTATAATTGCTAAAATAAATAGCATTTACCAACTTGCTTTATTTTATTTGCAGCATGACAATGAATTGGCAGCAGCTTTTAAAACCTTACAGATTTAACCAAACTTTACAAGACAATAAAACGAGCAGAACTGAGTTTGAGCGCGATTTTGA
>JBGSBN010000002.1:0-43090 GCA_041730515.1 Methylacidiphilales bacterium
GCTTGTCGAAGTATTATTTAATTACTGCAAAGTTACCCGTATGAACGATACCACTCTGTAAATCTTTTACGCTGTACATACATATTCCTTGAGTAATTTGGTTTTTGGAGTCGCTTAGTAAATCCCAAGCATGTTCTCCTCCTGTCATTACCAGTTTTTCTCTATCGCTTAATCTTTCAAACCAAGCATTGCCTTCACCACTATAGGTGTTAGCATCGTGTTTAAAATTAGCTATCACATCGCCACTGGTGGTGTAAATGGTAATTTCGCAACTTTGAGGCAAATTATAAAAGTATAATTTTTTTGTCCTAGAAGTTGTTCCGTCCCAAGCAGCGGTGGTGCTGTAAGGATTTGGATAAATACCCACTTTGGTATTTTGGTCTTCTTTGGTAAAATTATTGATATCGCTACCACTAAAAACCCTAAAATCATTGCCACTAAACGATGATTCTAAAGGTTCTAAATTCAAGATTTTATTTCCTCTGTCAAAGGCTGTAACAATAAACAAATATTGCCATCCATTACTTAAATTATTCATGGTATAAGCATAATGGTATTTATTAGTATCGCCTTCAAAAGTTTTTGGTTGTGGTAATCTAATTAAATCAAAACCATTGTTAAAACCTACATCATTTCCTGTGCTATCCCATTGGCCAATTAAGTTTCTAGCATCTGTAAAATTAGGTTTTAAATCATCGCCAATTTTACTAGAGTATATTTTATAACCTTCAAAATCTTTTTCTCTGGTAATTGGGTCAATAGATGCCTCGGCATTATTACTCCAATAAATAGTTGCTTTTTTATCGCCTGCCACTATTTTTACTTTAGGGTCTTCAGGTGGTTCAGGTAATACAAAACGATCTAATTTACCATTATTATTGATGTCTTTTTCAGGAGTATAAACACCATTTTCTTCATTATCTTCGCCTAAATAAGTTGCTTTAGCTCTTGTAAAATGGTCTCTTAATTCTTTTTGAGATCCTTCAGTACTTAATATAGTAAGCGCTTGATTTTGGCTAAACTCTCTCAATTGTTTTCCGCAAACAAAAGCCATAGTATAAGTCATGCTTGAGTCTGGTTCTAGCGAACGGAAAGGCCCAACACTCATTAATTGTAACCAATTAGATGCTGGTCCATAGGTTGGCCCTGAGGTAGAGTTTAAATCATTTGAGTCAATACCAACAGCCATTTTACTGTATCTGGTTTGTTCATCATCGGGTTTAATATACGGAGGAGTAACCGAACCAAAAGTCCAAAAATTAGTGTTGAATTTAGGAGCTGTAAATCCTTTGTTGGTAAAAATTTCAGGTTTTGCTGGGTTACAAAATAAACCATTCCAATCAGCACCTAAAAATTGCATTCCACCATAAGAACTGATAAAATTATAATCATCGGCTTGTTTCGATGCCATGTAAGCTACAATGGCATTGTTTTTAGTATCTACAAAATTTCTACCTCTTTGAAAAAATAATGAACCTGTTTCCCTTGTTACATTTACGTTTCTAACTACTAAATCGGCAAAGTTACCAATGTAAATGGAGTCCCAACGTTGTTTGCTTTTGTTGGTAATGGTATAGTTTAATATCACAAAATAATCGGCATAGGAATAATTCCAATTCAACACTTCTAGTTTTACCACTGCTTTTAAAGGATTATCGTGCGAATTAATTGGGATAGTTGTTCCAGGAATAATTACATTGCTATCTGTAATTGTCATCACAAAATCTTGATGAGAAATAGCTGAGTTAGAATAATTAGGACTCCTAGTAAGTTTAGATCGCTCTAAAATTCCAGTAAGTGGAGTAAACTCAAAGTTAGCAGCACCAGTTGAATAGCCAGCACTACTTTCTGATGACGAAGTAGAAACCCTAACTTGTCCATTTACAAAAGCACCAATCCAAATACCTCCTTCAAATAAATGTTCTACCCCACTTCCTGTTGGGTAGGCCATAGAAGGAGGCCCACTGGTATTTGTTCTAACATTCGGTCTTCCAATAGTACCAGAATTATTAACTGTAAGGCCAAGCCTAGCAGCTGTTGTATGTTTATTTTCGTTTTTTACCTGAGCATTTATATTTTTGTTCATTAACAAAAAGCAAATTGCAAGTAAATTAGCACTTATTATTTTTTGCATATTCTACAGGCTGCAAATATCTAATTTTTAACAATACCTTACTGTTAAATTATTATTTTGCTTAAAATAATTGATAAAAAATATTTTTCAACATTATTTCAAACCTTAAAGTATTGTGAATGTTATTTTTAAAAAACTATTTGTTTGCTGCAATCAATGATAATTGTCAATACCTAAAATTATTAATAATAGTAATAAACGGCATTATTATATTGCAACACATTTACACAATAAATTTAATAGAATTATACCAATGAAGCATTTGAAAATTAAAGCATCTTTTGTATTATCGATAGCTATGATACTTTTTACTAGCCTATCAGTATTTGCGCAAGATATGAACGAGGAAGCGGCCGCAGCAGCTCAATCAACAGCAAGTAATATTAACTGGTTAATAGCTGGTATTGCTATCTTATTAGTTTTTATTATTGGAATGGTTTTCGATATTTTATCGAAAGTTGGCGATGTTCAAAAGAAACCTATCATTAATTGGGGTAAAATTAATGCTTACCTTGCATTGGTGTTTTTAGTTGTTGGTTTAGCGGCCACTGTTTGGGAGTTTATGGTTCATGGTAAATTAACCGTGTTTGCATTACCTGCAGCTTCTGCACATGCCAATGAGTACGATAATATGTTTATGGTTACTTTGGCATTAACCGGGGTAGTTTTTGTTATTACTCAAATACTTTTATTCTGGTACACTTACAAATACAAAGAAAGTCCTAAACGCAAAGCATTACATTACGCTGATAATCATAAGTTAGAGTTAATTTGGACAATTATTCCAACTTTAGTGCTAACAGTTTTGGTAGTTAGGGGTTTAATTGTATGGAATCACATGACTTCAAGTAAATCGGAAAGTGCAATGAATATAGAAATGTTTGGTTATCAATTTGCTTGGAATGCACGCTATAGTGGTGCAGATAATAAGTTAGGTAAATACGATTTCCGTCAAATGGGTGTTGTAAATGCCTTAGGTGTTGATAGTACTAAAGAGTTTGCCGGTGATGATATTATTACTAGCGAATTACATATCCCTGTTAACCGCGATATTTATTTACACTTTAGAGCTAAAGATGTTATCCATTCAGCTTACTTACCACATTTCAGGGTTCAAATGAACGTGGTTCCAGGATTACCAACTAAATTTAGTTTTACTCCAACTTTAACTACCAACGAAATGCGTGTAAAATTAGATAACCCTAATTTTGATTATATTTTATTATGTAACAAAATTTGTGGAAGTGCGCATTACCGTATGAAAATGAAAGTAATTGTTGATTCAGAAGAGGAGTTTGACAAATGGATTAAACAACAACCTGCTTTAACGGCAAAAGGTACCGAAACTAATAATGCTTTTTCTTTTAAAATGAAAAATAGCCCTTTAGCTTCAAAATAATTTTAATAACTTAGAAATAAAATAATAGATATATATGAGCGCAGTAGCAATACACACCGATGGCCACCACCACGATGACCACGGCCATCACAAAGAGACTTTCATTTCAAAGTACATTTTTAGTATGGATCACAAAATGATATCAAAACAGTTTTTAGTAACTGGTATCATTATGGGTACAATTGGAATGTTAATGTCGTTAGTTTTTCGTTTACAACTAGCTTATCCTGATACCAAGTTTCCTATTTTTGAAACTATATTAGGCGAGTGGGGTAAAGGCGGAAAATTAGATCCAAATTTCTATTTAGCCTTGATTACCATTCATGGTACCATCATGGTATTTTTTGTACTTACTGCAGGTTTAAGTGGTACATTCAGTAATTTATTAATTCCATTACAACTTGGAGCGCGTGATATGGCTTCGCCTTTCATGAACATGCTTTCGTATTGGTTCTTCTTTACCTCTTCGGTAGTAATGATTAGTTCATTATTTGTACAAGGTGGACCGGCTTCTGCAGGTTGGACAGTTTATCCGCCTTTATCAGCATTGCCAAAAGCAATCCCTGGTTCTGGTACTGGTATGACTTTATGGTTAGTTTCAATGATTTTGTTCATTGTATCATCATTATTAGGTGGTATTAACTATGTAGCTACTGTAGTAAATATGCGTACCAAAGGTATGAAAATGACAAGAATGCCTTTAACTATTTGGGCATTTACATTTACTGCTATTTTAGGTATTTTATCTTTCCCTGTTTTATTTGGTGGTTCTCTTTTATTAGTTTTTGATAGAAGTTTTGGAACATCATTCTACCTAAATGAAATTCCTGCTGATTTAGCTGGTGGAATTGAAAGAGTTGGCGGTTCACCCATTTTATTTCAACATTTATTCTGGTTCTTAGGTCACCCTGAGGTGTATATTATTTTATTACCTGCTTTGGGTATTACTTCAGAAGTTATTGCTACCAACGCTCGTAAACCAATTTTTGGTTACCGTGCTATGATTGGTTCTATTATGGCGATTGCCATTTTATCTTTCATTGTTTGGGGTCACCACATGTTTATTACAGGTATGAATCCATTTTTAGGATCTGTATTTATGCTTGGAACATTAATTATTGCTGTTCCATCAGCTGTAAAAACATTTAATTATTTAGGAACTTTATGGCAAGGTAACTTGCGTTTAAACCCGCAAATGATGTTTGCCATTGGTTTAGTATCGTTCTTTATTTCTGGTGGTTTAACTGGTATTTTCTTAGGAAATGCAGCATTGGATATTAATTTACACGATACTTATTTTGTAGTAGCTCATTTCCATTTGGTAATGGGAAGTGCTGCTATCTTTGGTATGTTATGCGGTATTTACCATTGGTATCCTAAAATGTTCGGTAGAACCATGAACGAAAGTTTAGGGCATATCCATTTCTGGATGACAATTGTTTCTGCATATTGTGTATTTTTCCCAATGCACTTTATGGGTTTAGCAGGTGTGCCTCGCAGGTATTATGCATTTACTGCTTACGACCAATTCAATGTTTTTGTTGATATGAATAAATTCATTACTTATGCTGCATTCATTGGTGGAATTGCCCAATTTATCTTCTTGTTCAACTTCTTTTATAGTATGTTCAAAGGTAAAAAAGCAGTTCAAAATCCTTGGGAAAGTAATACATTGGAATGGACTACTCCAGTTAAACATTTACATGGTAACTGGCCGGGCGAAATTCCTCACGTTTACCGTTGGCCATACGATTATAGCGTACCAGGACATGAAAGTGATTTCATTCCTCAAACTACTCCAGATGAAGGTCAATTAGATCCGTTATCTGAACCAAAAGCAGTTCCTGCCCCTGAGCGTAAACGAGTTCCTACTTTAGAAAAAGAAGAAGCAGTTTTATTCACATTGGTAAAGCGTTGGTTGGGTTTTGCTCAATAATTAAAAAAATAAAGACAACCGTGCTTATATGAGTGCGGTTGTTTTATAAGTAGAATGATTAATAATCATTCATAAAAATGTTAGAAACAAGAAAATACGAAATTAGATTTAGAAGATTTGGAATTGCAACAATAATTGCAGTTTTCTTTTTAATTTTTGTAGGAGGTTTAGTTAGAAGTACAGGAAGTGGAATGGGTTGCCCTGATTGGCCAAAATGTTTTGGTCAGTATGTGCCGCCTACCAATATCAATCAATTACCTGCTGATTATAAAACCAAGTTTGCAGTTCAAGGAAAGCAAATTGCCGATTTTGATGTGTACAAAACTTGGATTGAATACTTAAATAGGTTAGTTGGTGTAGTAATTGGTTTGTTTATTTTACTAACTGTTGTTTTTGCTTTTCCTTATTTAAAATCAAATCCTAAAATTTTTTGGTTAAGTTTTTTGGCTTTTATTTTAGTTGGTTTTCAAGGTTGGATTGGTTCAAAAGTGGTTGCTACCGATTTGGCATCATGGATGATTACAATTCATATGTTGATTGCTTTAGTGATAGTAGCTTTATTAATTTATACAGTTTCTATTTCGCAGCAATTTTCAATTAATCAATTCAAAATTGATCGTTCTTTAAAAACCTTTGTAATTCTTTCCATCATTATTAGTTTAATACAAATAGTTAGTGGAACTCAAGTTCGTGAAAAAGTAGACCATGTTGCTACACTTTTTGGCGAACAATACAGAACTCAGTGGCCCAAATTTTTTATGGAAGAACTTATTTTTAAATTACATAGAAGTTGGTCTATTTTGAGTTTAGGTGTTTCAACACTTTTACTGTTTAAATACAGAAATTTGTTTGAAAGAAATTCTTTGATTTACAAAAGTGGTTTGGGAATAATTTTACTGTTATGTTCTCAAGCACTTAGTGGAAGTATATTGGTAAATTTAGGTTTTCCAAAACAAGTTACTTCCATACATTTAACAGTAGGAAGTATTATTGCTGGCTTACAAATTTTGGTAGCCATTTTGATTTTTAATAAAACAAAGCTAATAACTGAATAGTTGTAAGCACAAAAAATATAAATTGGATAAAATAGAACAACATATTGCAATTGAAACAACTAGTTTTTGGAAACAAAAATATGGTGATTACATGCAACTTATAAAAATCAGGTTGAGTAGTTTAGTTGTATTCAGTTCAGTTATCACCTATTTAACTGCTGCAAGTGGGACTATTAATTGGTTTGAGGTATTTATTTTAGGAGCAGCAGGTTTATTAGTAACTGGTGCTGCTAATGGAATTAATCAAATAATTGAGAAGGACTATGATAAGCTAATGACTAGAACGGCTAATAGACCAGTTTCAACTGGACGCATGAGTGTTTTAGAGGCTGGAATTAGTTCTACCATTATGGGCTTAGTTGGTGTTTTCCTAATTGGATTTTATTTAAATCAATTAAGTGGAATTATTGCCTTGATCTCGCTTTTAAGCTATGCTTTTGTTTACACTCCTTTAAAACGAGTTACGCCAATTTCAGTTTTTGTTGGTGCTTTTCCAGGTGCTTTCCCTACCATGTTAGGTTGGGTTGCTTATACTGGTAAAATAGACTTAGCTGCTGTTATTCTTTTTACAGTTCAATTTGTATGGCAATTTCCTCATTTTTGGAGTATTGCTTGGCTTTTGGAAGATGATTACAAAAAAGCAGGGTTTAAAATGTTACCATTTAATCCTGGAAGAACTAAAAAAACTGCATTTCAGTGTTTGTTATTCTCTTTAATTTTAATTCCTATTGGTATTTTACCAACTGTTTTTGGAATTTCGGGAGTTGTAGCAGCTGTAGTTGCTGTTTTTGGAGCCTTATATTTTAGTTTTTATGCCTATAAATTATATAAAAGTTGCGAACTTGCTGATGCTAAAAAGTTGATGCTAGCCGCAATTATCTATCTACCCATTGTTCAACTTTTTTACTTGATAGATAAAATTTAATTATGATACAGTCGATAAATAAACCAATAATTGATGAACGTGAGCCTGGTGTAGAACCTAAAAAGTTTGTACTTTGGCTTTTACTTGTAAGTAGTATTATGCTTTTTGCAGGATTTACAAGTGCCTATATTGTTCGCAGGGGTGAGGGTGAATGGGTAGTTTTTGAATTACCTGTTATGTTTATGCTAAATACTGGAATAGTAGTATTAAGCAGTTTTTTTATGCAGTGGGCTTACTTGTCAGCCAAAAAAGACGAATTAAATAATACCAAAATTGGGTTATTAGTAGCCATTTTATTAGGTACACTTTTTTGCATTATGCAATATTGGGGTTGGAGCCAAATGGTTTATAATTCTATTTATTTTGGTTTTGCAAACCCAAGTGGCTCGTTTGTATATGTAATAACTGGGTTACACATGGCACACGTAATAATAGGTATTTTATACTTAGTTGCTATACTGATACAAACTTTTAGATTTAAAGTACACAAAAAATCAATTAGGGCTATTGCAATGTGCAATACTTATTGGCATTTTGTAGGAATT
Source organism: Methylacidiphilales bacterium (assembly GCA_041730515.1). Taxonomy (GTDB): domain Bacteria; phylum Bacteroidota; class Bacteroidia; order UKL13-3; family UKL13-3; genus JAAFJM01. The sequence continues at coordinate 7,995 of JBGSBN010000002.1, forward strand.
CTTTGGATATATCTTTATATATTTTTACTTTTGAACAGATAAACATTAAATAAACTAAGAAACAAATAATAAATAATAAATAATGGCAAACTCAGCTACTTTAACTACCGACAGTAAACAAACATGGGGTGGTGGAAAATCACCATTTAGTGTAAGTTATGGTAAATTAATGATGTGGATTTTTCTACTTTCAGATGCATTTACTTTTTCATCATTACTAGTTGCGTATGGTTTTGTAAGATTTACTTTTACAGGCTCATTACCTAACACAATTGTAAAACCTTTTTCTCACCTTTCGCATAATTTTGTAGAAGAAATGCAAAAAGCGGGCATGTTTGTAACTGAACGTTGGCCTTCTCCTGAATTAGTATTTAATCATTTTCCTTTTTTACATGGCATTCATTTACCATTGATGTTTGTAAGTTTAATGACCTTCATATTAATTTTTAGCTCTGTAACAATGGTTTTAGCTGTTGAAGCTGGTCATAGAATGGCAAAAAAAGAGGTTGAGAACTACATGATTTTAACTATTATTGGTGGTGCAGCATTTTTAGGCTGTCAAGCTTGGGAGTGGTCAAACTTTATTACTGAAGGTGCTAGCTTACAAAACAACCCTTTTGGTCCAACTGCATTTGCTGCTTTGTTCTTTATTGTAACTGGTTTCCATGGAACACACGTTCTTTCGGGTGTAATTATCAATATTGTTATTTACTTTAATGTAGTAAATGGAACTTACGAAAAAAGAGGTCATTACGAAATGGTTGAAAAAGTAGGTTTATACTGGCATTTTGTTGATTTAGTTTGGGTGTTTGTATTCACTTTCTTCTATTTAATATAATTATTATTTTTCAACTCAATTATTACCTCATTAAATAATAAAATTAATTAACATGGATCAAATAGAACATTTAGAACATACAGAATCTCCTGCTAATATGAAAAAGCAGATAATAAACACATTCATAATATTGACAATTCTTACAATTGTTGATATTGCTTTATACTTTATATTATTATCAAGTCATTCAATGGCTAAAAATATATTATTTGTATTTTTAGGAATTGTTAAAGCATTTTATATCGTTTCGGTATTTATGCACATGAAATTTGAACGCAAATTTTTAGTTTGGATTATTGTTGGTCCAATGCTATTTGTGAGTTTTTTAATTTGGTTGGCTTTAACAGAGGCCGATTATACTTTCGATTCGCGTTTATTTTAAAAATTCATTTTCATAAAAAACTTTAATTAAGTTTTTTACTTTATATAATTAATGAAAAGAAAATCATTTTGGGTAGCAACTGGCCTTTTAGTAGTGCCAGTTGCTCTCTTTTTTTTATTGCGTGCTAGCAAACAAAACTATAAGCACTTACCACACTTAGGCTATCATATCGATCCTAATGGGAAAGATATTAAGGATACCATTTTTTATCAAGTTCCTGAATTTACTGTTACCGACCAAAGCGGTAAGGAATTAAATACCAAAATGCTTAGTAATAACATTGTGATAGCTAATTTCTTTTTTGCTCGTTGCAAAGATGTTTGTCCGGCTATGAACCATAATGTTTCTGCATTTTACGAAAAAGCAAAAGAATGGAGCGAAGTAAAGTTGGTATCATTTACAGTAGATCCTGATAACGATTCTACCAAAGTATTAGCTGAATATGCCAATAGGTTTAAGGCAGATAAAAATATTTGGCATTTTTGTAGGACTGATAAAGCTAATTTGTTTAAAATAGGCCAAGGGTTTTTATTACCAGTTTCAATTGAAGATAAAACAATTGATCATAGTCAGCAGGTTATATTAATGGATAAATCGCGTTGTATTAGAGGTGTTTATAATGGCCTTGATTTAAACGATATGAAGCGATTAAATGATGAGTTAAAAGTACTTTTATATGAATACCACGAACCAAAATAATCAAGATAAATTAGTTTTTAGAATCATCACTATTGTTTCAATAATAGTTTTTGTTGCGGTGGTTATTTTAAATCGTAAAATACTTCCAAGGCCAGATGTTTTGCCTAGTTGGGTAATGTATTTGCCAAAACTAAATGCACTTATTAATGCTACTTGCACCGTTTTGTTATTACTATCATTGTATTTTATTAAGCAAAAAAACATAGCTGCTCATAAAACCATTAATCTAACTGCTTTTGGCTTATCATCTCTATTTTTGGTAAGTTATATCTTATATCATTGGATGGCAAATGAAACTACTTTTCCTGAAGATAATTCAATGAGAGGTTTGTATTTAACTATATTAATTAGCCATATTATTTTAGCTGCTTTGGTTTTACCATTGGTATTACTAGCTTTTTATTATGGACTACAAATGAATGTGGTAAAGCATCGTAAAATTGTTCGTTTTACATATCCAATTTGGTTATATGTAACCACTACAGGCGTAATAGTTTATGCCATGATTAGTCCTTATTATAAATTTTAGTGCTAAAAAGTAAAAATTTAAAAGCCTATTTAGCATTTATTGCGGTAGCAATATTTTGGGGTACTACTTTTTTGGCTATCCGGATTGGTATTCACAAAGAAGACGGATATTATTTTCCTCCTTTTTTATTAGCTGCGTTTAGGCATTGCATAGCAGGTGTTTTAATATGTTCCTATTTTATTTTTTATAAAAAACAACCATTACCAACCCTTAATCAGTTTAAGTATTTTAGCATCAATGGTATTTTGATGTTGGTAGGAGGGAACGGAATTATTAGTTGGGGAATGCAATATGTGGATAGTGGTTTAGCTGCTATTTTGTGCGCACTTACCCCACTTTGGATTGTATTTATTAATTTGGCTATAGGAAGCAGCGAAAAAGTTACCAAAGTAATGTGGGCTGGTTTTATTATTTGTTTGCTAGCGCAATACCTTATTTTTTACGATAAGGTGAATATTCTATCCAATCAAAATTATATTTATGGTTTAATTGCCATAGTTGTTTCAAATATTTGTTGGGCATTTGGCACTGTTTTTTCTAAGTCAAGCACCTCCACCTTTCCTGTATTATATAACGCTGGTCTTCAAATGATTCCTGGCGGTTTTATTTTACTGGTTTTTTCTACTTTAAAAGGCGATTGGCAACAACTTAATCCAAGTAGTAATTCTATTTGGGCCATGGTTTACTTAATTGTTTTTGGTTCTTTATTGGCTTATGGTTGTTTTATGTATATCATAAAAGCTTTACCTGCTGCTTTAGTGAGTACCTACGCTTATTTTAATACCATTGTAGCTGTTATTTTAGGAGTTATTTTTTTAAACGAGCCTATCGATGAAAAATTGGTAATTGCCATGTTTTTAACCATCCTTGGTGTTTATTTAGTAGGTAAAAAAGCAAAAGTTAAAGAAACTCCATAATTTTTTTAAAATTGGAATAATCAAATTCTGTTTTTAAAATAAATAATTTAAAAAACAGAATATCAATATCTATTTGGTTTAATAATTAAATGGATGTAATTTAATAGCGAGTTACCTAAGCACAGCTATAAATTTAAGGAAAAATATTTTCAGTAATCGGAAATGGTTTATTGGTTTTATATGGAATTCAATTTAGTATGTTTGTATTGTTCAAATTAGATTTATAAATTTGTTATATGATTCATACAATTGAAATAGATGATAATACAGAATTGGGTAAGAAAGCCTTAACTTTATTAGCTGATTTGGGTATTGATATCTCTGATGAAAAAGAATTGAATCCATACATAAAAAAAGCATTGGATAAAAGTATAGAACAATCGTTAAATGGTAATTTAAGCAGCAATGCTGAGGTAATTAAACGAACCAAAGAATGGTTGAATTCGAAATAAAATGGAATAATAATGCTGAGGAAAGTCTAAGACAAATTTTAGAGTTCTACTTTATTCAAAATGGTTCAGTCGAATATAGTTTAAAACTTCATGATGAAATAATTGAAGGAATTGACGTTTTAAAAAAGTTTCCTAATGCAGGTAAACAAATTAATTACAAAGATATTTATGAATTAGTATTTGCTAGGAATTCTGTTTTCTACGCAGTTGAACAGAATACCATAATTATCCTTTTAGTTTGGGATAACAGGCAAAATCCTGAAAAGCTTTCAAAATATTTTAACTAACTATGCGCATTATTATCCAACGAGTTACACAAGCACAAGTTAATATTGATGGAAAACTATTTTCTGAAATTGGAAATGGTTTATTGATTTTATTAGGAATTGAAGATGCTGATTCCGATGAAGACATTAATTGGTTGGCTCAAAAAATAGTAAATCTTCGTGTGTTTAACGATGAAAATGGTGTAATGAATATTTCATTTAAGGAAGCCCAATTCGATATTTTATTAGTGAGTCAATTTACCCTTTTTGCATCTACTAAAAAAGGAAACCGACCATCTTATATCAAAGCAAGCAGACCTGAATTTGCCATTCCTTTGTATGAAAAAATGATTGCTAAGTTAGAAGAACTTTTAGGTAAAAAAATAGCCACAGGAACATTTGGAGCCGATATGCAAATCAGCTTAACCAATAATGGTCCTGTGACAATAATGATTGATAGTAAGATGAAGGAATAGTTGTTGGTTGATAGAATTTAACAAAAAAACGCCAAATATCAATTGACAAATGGCGCTTAAAAATGCTTAAAGTTTTTGAGTAAGAATCTTTTCTAATTTATTCTTGAGAACTCGAATCTTCTGAATCTATGACAGCTTCACCTGTTTGTTCTACTGATTCTAAGTTTTGTATCGTTTGAGTAGTATTTTCCCTTGGATTTTCCTTTGGAATTTCTTTTGGTTTTTCTTGTGAAATTGTATTGCTTAAGTTTTTTGTTTTAACTACTTTACATTTTGACATTTTAACAAAATAATGTGAAAATATATAATTAGTACCAAGTGAATAAAATGACTTTTCTGTTTTTTCAACATTGTCTAAAATCCCTTCTACAGTAACTTCCTGAAAATACTCTGTTCTGACTTTATCAAAGGAAAGTTTTGATTCTTTTTCTGAAACCGGAATGAGGTTTTCTTTTATGCTACCTTGCATCTTACATACTGCCATACCAGTATAACCTGTGTTTTTATCTGCTGGTTTTATGGGGTCAATATCAGAATCCATTATATAATTTTTTCCATCTTTAGTTGAAGTACCTCTTAAAGTTAAGACCTCATCTCCTTCAGAAGAATTATGTTTATATTCAAGCCAACCAGTAATTTGAATTTTTTTTCCTTTGAATTTATTTAAAGTTCCTCTTTCGTCATTTTTATAATCTAAAATCAAGTCCCATAGTGTAATTTCTTGGGTCATAGATTGACGTACTTTGTTAAATATGAAATAACCACTTATCGATAATATTGCTATTATAATGGCTAAAATTATTTTTTTATTTATACCCTTTTCTTCTTTTAAATCATTATTCTCTTCAACTTCATTATTGCTTAGAATAAAATTTAAATTCTTATTCGTTAATAAATTGTACGATTTAAATTCTAATATTGAATATATTAGACTAGCAGCTAAAAATATATATATACCTATTTGATTTTCAAATCCTATTTTACCGCTGTAATCCATACTCTCATTTTGAATTTCTATATTGAAAGCACCAGAACCAGCAGGAGTTATTAAGTTTAAAGCGTAACATATTCCTAATACTAAATTCAAAATACCTATAACAAAAGAGAATTTTACATTTTTGAATGAAAGAAATCCGCCAATTAAAGATAGCATAACTATTAAATAGCTAAATGAACTATATTGAAATGCATTTATACTTTCACTTTGAGCTTCACCTCCTAAATTTATTGCACTGCTGTTCAGTTGCATACTAGATGATATCGCTTTCCAAGGCATCCAAAGTGATGAAATCATTACCAAAACTAATATTATTCCTAAGTAATTTATTTTTTTCATACTAATTGAATTTATAAATTAATGTTTTAGAAGATTCATTCTTTTCAATTACAATTATTCTTCCAGTCTCTACTAAATAATTGATATAATCAAGATTGGTTAAAGCACTGACTATTGCCATCGCCACTTTATCATTTTCAAATGGTCCAAATTGAATTTGTGGTGGATTATTACCTAACAGGTAATCTATTTTGATTTTAATTTCTTTCATTTTTTCTTATCGATAAATTACAAATATTTTACACTTAATGCGCAAATATGTATAATAAATGAGAAACAAACAAATTGATGTGCAATTTAAATTTGTTTACATGAATCATAGAGGAGAAACAGTTGAAAAGGCGGTTAGAGACAGCGGTATTCCTATTTCATCATTAGCAAAAAAATTAGGAAAAAGTAGAAGACATATTTATAACTTATTCCAATATCATAATTTAGACTGGGAAACGATTGCTCAAGTTGGAGAAATAATTAAAATCGATTTCACAGATGTTTTTCCTGAGTTTAAAAAACAAATTGCACAAAAATCATCAGAAAATTCAATTGAATCACCAATTGAAGACATAGACTTTTGGAAGAATAAATATATTAGCTTATTAGAAGAATATAATAAACTACTAAAGAAATAACTATTTAGCAGCAACTAACTGCAACAAACTTTCGAACATAATGCGTCCGTCAGTGTTGTAAATATCAGCATCAACAGCGCGTTCAGGGTGAGGCATCATACCAAACACATTGCGGTTTTTGTTACAAATTCCCGCAATATTATCCAATGCGCCATTAGGATTGGTTTCAGCAGAAACGTTTCCATTTTCATCGCAGTATCTAAATAATATTTGGTCGTTGGCTTTTAAATCTTGTAGCAATTCATCGTTGCAATAAAATCTTCCTTCACCATGTGCAATGGGAATTTTCAAAGCTTTTCCCACTTCATTTAAACTGGTAATTTTACTGTTATTGGTTTCGGTTTTTATAAAAACATTTTTGCAATTAAACTTTTGATGGTCGTTATGCAACAATGCGCCAGGCAATAAACCGCTTTCGCATAAAATTTGAAAACCATTGCAAACTCCCCAAACCAATCCGCCATTATTAGCAAATTCAATTACACTTTGCATAATAGGCGAAAAACGAGCAATTGCACCGCTGCGTAAATAATCGCCATAGCTAAAACCACCTGGTAAAAACACCAAATCTACATTTTGTAAATCAGTATCTTTATGCCAAAGTTCTACTACTTCTTGGCCAAACATGTTTTGAAATGCCCAAACTGCGTCTTTATCGCAATTACTTCCCGGAAATATTAATACACCTATTTTCATATAATTTGCTTCTGGCTGTCGGCTGTTAGCCTCTGGCCGTTTGTTTATTTTTTATAGTCATTGCGAGCGTAGCGTGGCAATCTCAATCAATGTTAATCGTGAGATTGCTTCGTGCCTCGCAATGAGGTTATTTGTCCAAGGTTGGTGTCCTCACCAACCTTTTCACCAATCTTTTAAAATGCTTTCCAACCTTGAGCTTTTAACTCGTGTTTTTGACCGCCTTTGCTAATCATGTTAACACCTTCATCAGGTTTGGTAACATGTCCAATTACGGTAAAATCAGGATGGTTTTCTAATTTTTTATAATCACTTTGTTTGATGGTAAATAATAATTCATAATCTTCCCCTCCGCTTAAAGCTGTTAATGTTGGATCTAAATCTAACTCGCGCGCCATATTGTAGGTAGTGGCATCAATTGGGATTTTTTCTTCATAAATGGTAATTCCAACCTTTGATTGATCGGCTATGTGAAAAATTTCAGAGGCCAAACCATCACTCACATCAATCATTGCTGTTGGTACAATTTCCAAAGCCTTAAACATTTCAATAATGTCTTTTCTAGCCTCAGGTTTTAATTGACGTTCCAAAATATAATCGTGTCCGGCCAAATCTGGTTGCAATTGTGGGTTATCAATAAATACTCTTTTTTCGCGTTCCAATAACTGAAAGCCAGCATAAGCACCGCCTAAATCGCCTGTTACACAAACCAAATCATATTCCGTTGCGCCATTTCGGTAAACCACTTCCTTTTCAGCAGCTTCACCAATTACAGTTACACTAATTACCAAACCTTGTTTGCTCGATGTGGTATCGCCACCAATAATATCAATTTTATATTTTTCGCAGGCCAAATTTATGCCTTCGTAAATTTCTTGAATGGCTTCTACACTAAATTTACTGCTAATTCCTAACGAAACCGTAATTTGTTTAGGCGTTCCGTTCATGGCATAAATGTCGCTTGCATTTACGCTCACGGCCTTGTAACCTAAATGTTTTAAAGGAAAATAACTTAAATCAAAATGAATTCCCTCTAGCAACATATCGGTTGAAACTAAAGTAACTTTTCCGTTAGTAGGATTTAAAACTGCGGCATCATCGCCTACACCTTTAATGGTATTGTTCTTTAATTCAATGTTTTGGGTAAGTTGTTTTATTAAGCCAAACTCGCCAATTTCTTCTAATTTTGTGGTTTCAGGTTCATTGAACATGGGCGCAAATTACTAAAAATATAGAATAAATTCTTTAAAGTAAAACAATTTATTAAAGCTTTATTTTGGCAGTACTAATTCTTCTTTTTGAAAATAAAATTTACCGCGCCTCCACTTTGGTAAGTGGTTATCAATTCATATTTATTTTCATACAACCTATTTATCACAATAAAAACTTTTTCTAAATTAGTTATGGGATAACCTTTCATAATTGTAACGTTATTCAATTCAATTTTTTCAAATTTGTTATGGCCGTAATAAACAATTATCTCCGATTCGAGAGCTGAAGAATTAGTTGTTTCTACTAACCTCACTAAAATAATATTCGACAAATCAGTTGAATCTATTTTTGTGTTATTTTGTGCCTTAATTCCTTGGCTAAAAAGGGTAAATAAACCAACTAAAAAGGTTACGATGATTATTTTCATTACTTTATTGTTTTATTAAAATTATACGAAATACCTATTTGAGGCCCAAATATGCCAAAGCTATTGGTTTGCCCTTTATTCATTGAAAAATCATAGAAATTGCCATTTATATTTGGTCTTTTATAATCAAATTGACTAAACGTAAAATCATATTGGGTATATTTAAAACCAAGTTTTATATCTAAATTTTTATAAATGGATAAACGATAATTTAGTTCAGCACCATATTGTAAACCACCTGAAACTTGGTTCGAAAGTGAGCTATTTATTTTTAGCGGAACACCTAAATTGCCCATAAATTCTAACCCAATTAACTTGGTTATGCGTTGTCTGAAAAATAATTTGGCTACTAAACCAGTAAGCTTCATTTCATTGTTAATTATTACCTCGTATGCACCATCGCCAAATGTGCTATTTGGTGCGGTAAAACTTAGTTGATTTATGCCAAGTCCTAAACCTATTTTTTTATAACGATAAAAACCGCAAACTTCAAAAAAATTGGAGTTAAAATTACTAGAAAGCGTTTGTTTATCAGTGGTTCCCAGAAAATTTGTTTGGGTATAGTTTAGTTTTTCAAGGTTGCCAATTACACCAAAGTGGTAACAAATGCCTATCATCCAGCCTTTTGATAAATGATCTTTATAAGTGCTATTTTCCTTTTGTTTTATATCGTTGAATAGTTGACCAAATGCCAGAAAAGGGAAGAAAATAATAACCAAGAATGCACTCGTTTTCATACTTCAATGATAATTTTAAAAAGAATGATAAAAAAATAAAAACTCAAACATACTTTTGATGTTTTAAATAAGGAATGAAAATAGTAATAATTGGTTCTGGAATAGCTGGTTTGGCCAGTGCTGTTAGGCTTCAAGCAATGGGGTTTCAAGTAACAGTTTTGGAAGCCAATTCTTATTTTGGTGGGAAATTAACCGAATTCAAACAAAATGGATTTAGATTTGATGCTGGTCCTTCGCTTTTTACATTGCCGCAGTTAGTGCTTGAACTGTACGATATTGCAAAGCAAGATAAAAACAGTTTTGAATACTTGCAGTTAGAAAAAGCTTGCAATTATTTTTACGAAGATGGAACTCAATTTACAGCTTACCATCAGCCAGAAAAAATGTCCAATGAACTAAACCAAAAGTTAGGATTAACCAATCCCAAACCATTTTTTCAATACCTTAAAAATGCAGAGTTTAGGTATAAAACCACTACACCTATTTTTATAGAAAGTAGTTTACATAAAGTAAAAAACTTTTTAAATTTGGCTACACTAAAAGGTATTTTAAGTATTTTAAAACTTAATTTGTTTAAAAGCATGAACCACGAAAATGAGCAAATTTTTGCTGATAAAAGATTGGTTCAATACTTTAATAGATTTGCTACTTATAATGGCAGTAACCCATACCAGTCGCCAGCTTTATTGAACATGATTCCGCATTTGGAAAGCAATATTGGAACTTTTTTTCCTAAAAACGGCATGCATCAAATTAGCCAAAGTATTTACCAATTGGCTTTGAATTTAGGAGTAAATTTTGAGTTTAATAAAAAGGTTTCTGAAATTGTTTTAGATAAAAATAACAAGCAAGTAAAAGGTGTAATAGTAAAGAAGGAGTTTTATGAAGCTGATATTGTGTTATCGAACATGGATATTTATCCAACTTACAAAAAATTATTGCCAAAGTTAAAACATCCTGAAAAAATTTTGGTACAGGAAAAGTCTTCGTCAGCACTGATTTTTTACTGGGGAATCAATAAACAATTTGCCGAGTTTGATTTACATAACATACTTTTTACTGAAAATTACCAAGAAGAATTTGACCATATTTTTAGTAAAAAAACCATTTATAATGACCCAACTATATACATTAACATTACCTCCAAATATAAGCCAGATGATGCGCCTGCGGGTTGCGAAAATTGGTTTGTAATGATAAATACACCCAATAACCAAGGGCAAAATTGGGATGAATTAATAACTGAAGCACGAAAAAATATTGTTTTAAAACTGAATCGTTTGCTTAAAACCGATATTGAAAAATACATTATAACCGAAAATAAATTAGACCCACGAAGTATTGAAAGCAAAACCAGCAGCCACCTTGGTGCGCTTTATGGCAATGCAAGCAATAATAGGTACGCTGCATTTTTAAGGCATAAAAATTTTAGTTCTAATATAAAAGGATTGTACTTTTGTGGCGGTTCGGTGCATCCAGGTGGGGGCATTCCTTTGTGTTTAAATTCAGCTAAAATTGCAACTGGTTTAATTATGGATGATTATGGAATGTAATCGCATTTCGACAAGCTCAATGCCCGCGGCCGTTGAACTTGTCGAAACGAATTTTGAAAATGTATAAGTAAACTGAAATGAAAAAAGAAAATATTGCTATTGTAATTTTAGCCATTTTATATGCTGTAGGGCTTTTTGGTTCGGCAGTTTTTAAGTTAGATTTATTAGAACTTTCCCCTGTTAACTTAATTGTAAGTGCAGCAGTTTTGTTTTATTTTCACCAACCTAAAAATACTTTGTTTTGGATTTGGGCAATTGGTGTTTTTCAGGCAGGTTATATTTTAGAGCTTTTGGGAGTAACTACAGGTAGAATTTTTGGTCAGTATTTTTATGGAAATAACCTTGGCCCAAAAATGGCTGATGTGCCAGTAATTATTGGTTTAAATTGGGTTATGCTTTGTTATGTTTCTATGCATGTAGCCGAAATATTTTTTAATAAAATAGGAAAACAAAATTTAGTTAACCCAATTATAAAAATTGCTTTAAGTTCATTTCTTATGTTGTTTGTTGATATTTTAATAGAACATGTGGCTCCGCAATTAGATTTTTGGTATTGGAAAAATGGAAGTATCCCTATTCAAAACTATACAGCTTGGTATATATTTGCCTTTGCTTTTATGTTTGTTTACCAAAAATTAGAGTTGCCTTTAACCAATAAAATCGCACCTTGGCTGTATGTTTTTCAATTGGTGTTTTTTGCAGGAATGAATTGGTGGTATTAGATTTTATTTATTGAAAATAATATATTTGAAAGTATGAAACATTTAATTGAAATAGATGATGAATTGCCAAATGGAAAATTGGTTTTACAGTTACTAAAAGAGCTTAATTTGAGTGTAAAACCCAAAGATCCTATTATTCCATTAACTCAAGATGATTTGATTTTTGGAATTGGCAGGCCAGCCACTAATGAAGAAATGTTTGAATTATCCGAACGCATAAAAAAAGAAACTTTTAGTAATTCTATAAATGATTTATTAAAAGAATTTGAAGAATGAAAATAGTATTTTCAGAAACAGCTACACAAACGTTGCGTTCATTAGCTCAATTTGTTGAATCAAAAAAATACAAAAGGAAGTGGAGAAAGATATGTAACTAAGTTTTTGAGTTATATACAAGATACACTTAATAGTTTTTCGAAACATGCTGTTTGTAAACATACTCAGTTTGCTATAAATAGTTGGAGATGTTTTTTTTACAAAGATTTTGTAATAGTTTACTCTATTGTTGATGATACTATTTTTATAAATATCATAATTCATGGTTCTTTAATAGCTTAGTTGAGCTTAATTTCTAAAAACAATTTTCAATTAAAGTGTTTAATATAATAAAACGATTTTTAAATAGATATGTGGTTTAATATTTTAGTAGTATTTCTTACTTTTTGGTCAATGGAATTTATGGCTTGGTTTACACACAAGTTTATTATGCATGGTTTACTTTGGTATTTGCATAAAGACCATCATCAAGTGGAACCAGGCTTTTTCGAAAAAAATGATAGTTTCTTCCTAATTTTTGCCATACCAAGTGCTTATTGTTATGTAACAGGTTTAATGTATAACGATTTTAGACTTTATATTGGAATAGGAATTTCATTGTATGGATTTGCTTATTTTATTATTCACGAAATTATAATTCACCAACGTTTTAAACTTTGGTCGCGTTTAGATAACAGATATATTAAAGCCATTCGCAGAGCGCATAAAATTCATCATAAATATTTAGGAAAAGAGCATGGCGAAAATTTCGGAATGTTGATTGTTCCTTTAAAATATTGGAAAAATCCTAACTCCACAAACTAAGTCATGAGTTTGTACGCATGGTTAATGGTGTCATCGTTTGTTGGGCCTTTTGCTTTAAGCTTCGATAAAAAAGTAGCGTTTTATAAATGGTTTAAACCGCTGTTTATTGGCATTGCCATTAATGCCTTGTTGTTTATTTTATGGGATGGTTGGTTTACCCGAGCAGGTGTTTGGGGTTTTAATAATCAGTATGTTTGGCATTATCGTTTTAACGATTTACCTATTGAAGAATGGAGTTTTTTTATAGTAGTTCCTTTTGCCAGTGTTTTTATTTATGCTTGTTTAAAATCCTATTTATCAGATAGTTTTTTTAAACCACTTGTTACTTACATCAACTATTTTTTTATAATAATTTTAGCATTGGCTAGTATTGTTTTTTATCAAAAAACATACACTTTGGTTAACTGTTCGTTGGCTTTGGTATTATTGCTTTGGCACCAATTTTATTTAAAGAAACCTTACATGGCTTATTTTTGGATGGCGTATGTAGTACACTTAATACCTTTTTTATTGGTAAATGGAGTATTAACTGGTGCTGTAACGCCCGAGCCTGTAGTTTATTATAATCCTATCGAAATTATTGGATTGCGCATAGTAACTATTCCAATAGAAGATACCATTTATGCCTTAACCTGTTTGCTTATTCCTATTACTGTTATGGAGTATTTATTGGAAAATAAACAAAAAAAATCCCTAACCAATTAAATTGATTAGGGATTTTTAAATATTATTTCTACTAAAAATTATGCTTTAGTGGTTTTTTTAGGTGCAGCTTTTGGTGCTTCTTCTTCAGCATCAGCAGTTAATTTTGCATTTTCTTTCTCCAATGAATTAACACGGTTTTTCAATTCTTGAATGGTTTTGTATAGCTCATCCATTTCGCTGCGATTAATTATTGGTAATTTTTCCATTGCTTTTTCCATTTGCTTTTCAATTTTACCTTTAAGGTTTAATTGCAATGCACTTACTTCGCTCATTAGTTTTGAATATTCAGTAGTTTCAAATAATTGAACGAAGTGTTTATCATTGGTGTTTAACCAATTTTTGTATACATCAGCAAATTCTTTTACATCTTCACCATTTTTAATTTTAGCGTACATGTTTTCTGCTACTTCATCCATTGCTTTCATTCCTGTAGTGTACATAATGTATTGCATTTGGTTGTTTTTAGTATTGTAGGCAGTCATCATATCTACTAATTCTTTCATGGTTTCCATATTAGCCATACTTGGGTTGTTTCCAAAAAGTTTGGTTAAAGGAGCCATTGCAGTTTGCATTTGAGCATACATTTGGTTGTAATTGTTCATCATGCTGTCCATTCCTGAATTTTGGTTAAACATATTACCCATGTTGTTTTTCATGTTATCGTAACTTGCTTTTCCTTCATCCATCATTTTATGCATATTTTCCTTCATAGATGTCATCATTGAATTATCCATAAAGTTTTTCATCATATCAGGATTCATGTTAAACATTTTATCCATAACACCTTTGTAAGCTTCGGTGTTAAACATGTTTTTGAACATTTCTGGAGTAAAAGTTTTATCGTTTAAACTTTTCATCATTGGCATAAAAAACTGGAAAGTTTTCATGTACATATCAGAATTGTTAAACATATCGGCAAAGTTATTTTTGGTTTCACCGTTATTGAAATTTTTCATCATTTCATTGTAGCTATCGGTCATGGCATTTTTCCATGAGTTGAAAGAATTCGTCATGCCGTCCATATTCATGCTTTTCATGTCAAAGCCATTGTTCATGTTTGGAACCATGTTCATGCTCATGTCCATCCACTGCTTAGCCATTTCATTTTGCTTATTAAAATAGTTTGTAAAATATTCCATACCATTTTGCATGTTATTGTTTTCGCTGTTTAATTGATTAAACCAATTCATTTGACTATCGTACCATTTTTTAAAGTTTTCAGAGTCCATGCTAATGTTTGAACCATTAGGCATCGTTTGTTGCATTGTTTTAGCAGCGTTAGTCATTGTTTCCATGGCTTGTTTTTGCATATCGGCCATTGTTTCAAACATGTTTTTTGTGGTGTTTTCCATTGTTGTAATTTTTTTACTTTTGGGGTTGATTTTTAACTAATTAGTGTTTCAAATCGGCCGCAAAAGTATTTTTTTATTTTTGAAAGTCAATCAATTTCCATATTACTAATTTATTAATTATAGGTAATCGCTTTACAGTGGCTTCAATTCGCTGTACTTGATTTTTGTCATGCTGGTTTAAAATGAGTTAAGATAACCTAATGCCAATTGGGATTTTTGTAAAACAGGTTGCATTCATTTTTCAACGGGTTAATCCCTATTGCAATCTGGACCGTTGTTACAAAAGTATCGTTCCTACGGAACTATAAGATTTATTAATGTTTAGAAGGAAAAACCATAAATTAAGTTGACGCCAATGAGATAGAATCGGGACTGTTGTTACAAAATGTTTCGCTCCTTTAGAACTTTAATTTTTATAAACATTTACAAGAAAAAACCATAAATTAAGTTAACGCGAATTAGATAGATTTTGGGAGCTACAAGATACACTGGAATATAATTATGTCAAAGTAGTAATTTTTTTGGAAGCCATAAAAACCTAACTTATTACCTTGTATTTTTTTGTACTTAAATATTGTAACATAAAATTCAAAAAAATAAATATCCTTGTAGTAAATAAAAGTAAGTTCAACAATTAACAAATAATTTTAAAAAAATGGCAGCACCACAAGTAGGAGATGTGTTTACACACAACATTATGTTCACTCAAGAACAAGTAAATTTATATGCGCAAATTAGTGGCGATACTAATCCACTTCATACCAATGAAGAGGCTGGTAAGGCTAGTATTTTTGGTAGAAATATTATTCACGGACATTTTAGTGCAAGTGTATTTACTAAAATTTTTGGAGCTTTGTATTATGCCGAAGGTCATATTTACATGAAACAAAACAATACCTTTTTAAAGCCAATGTTTGTAGATACAGCCTACCAAGCTGTGATTACGGTAAAGGAAATTTTTCCAGAAAAAAACCGTGTGTTATACGAAACTAAGGTAGTGGATGTAGCCACAGGAGTAGATACTTTAGTAGGCGAAGCTTTATTAATGAATAAGTTACAATATGTTTGGTAGTTTACTGAACAACATAATTTAAAGAATATTCGTAATCAATTGTTTGTAAAAGTATTTACTTTTTAAAATATGAAACTAAATTTAAAATCAATTTATGTATTGGCAGGTATTACAGCTCATTTGTTTTTTGCAAATATTGCTGTAAAGGCTCAACAAACGTTAACCATTGAAAAACTTTGGCAATTAGGCCGCATAAGCGAGCCTCAACTAAGTGATGATGGAAAAACTGTTATTTACAGTGTAAGACATTACGATGTGAAAACCAATAAAAGCACTAATATTTATTACTTGTTAACTTTGGCCACAGGTCAAAAGAAACAAATAACTGCA
Organism: Methylacidiphilales bacterium; assembly: GCA_041730515.1. Taxonomy (GTDB): domain Bacteria; phylum Bacteroidota; class Bacteroidia; order UKL13-3; family UKL13-3; genus JAAFJM01. The sequence goes on from JBGSBN010000002.1 coordinate 24,402, forward strand.
CCTGAGATAAATGCTTTTGATGCCCGATTTACACCCGATGGCAAAAAAATAAGTTATTTATGTACCAAAAGTGGCGATGCACAAATTTGGGAAATGAATATAGACGGAACTGAAATTACTCAATTAAGTTTTGTAAGAGGTGGTGTAAGTGGTTATAAATACTCGCCTGCTATGAACAAAATAGCATTTACAGCCGATGTTAAATTGGATAATGAGGTAAAAGATTTATATCCTGATTTGGATAAATGCAATGCCCGAATTATTGATGGGTTATTTTACCGTCATTGGGATAGTTGGCACGATTATGCTTACAGTCATTTATTTGTGGCCGATATTAATTATGGAATTATGGGCGATGCAAAGGATTTGATGCAAGACGAAAAATTTGATTGTCCGCTGCAACCAAATGGCGATGATGAAGAATTTAATTGGAGTCCTGATGGAACCCGAATAGCTTATAACAGCCGCAAACAAACAGGAACAGCCGAGGCTATTTCTACCAATAGCGATATTTATTTATACAATTTTGCTACCAAACAAACGGTAAATATATCGGCTAGCAATAAAGGCTACGATAAAAACCCGCAGTTTACCCCTGATGGCAAAAAAATATTTTGGCAAAGCATGGAAGGGGAGGGAAATGAAAGCGATTTGAATAGATTGGTTTATTTAAATATTTCAAATCCAAAAGAAATTAGTCACTCAAAGGCTCCAATTATTGAATTAACAGGCAAAAGAAATTTTGATTACCCAATTGAAAATTTTTCAATCAGCAACGATGGAAAAGTAGTTTATTTTACAGCTCCTTACCAAGGTACTAAACAATTGTTTGCCTATAATTTTGAGGTAAAGAAAGAAACAGAGCGTATTAAAATGATAACCGAAGGCGATTGGGATTATGGTGCATTTAATATTGATGGTAGTTTAAAATCGGGTAAAGCCATTATCAGTAAAATGAGCATGTCAATGCCTTCTGAATTGTATGAAATAGATTTTCAAACGGGTAAAGAAAAACAAATCACATTTACCAATAAGGATATTTTAAAAAATGTGGATATGGGCGAAGTTCGTAAACGCATGATTAAAACTACCGATAGTGCAGATATGTTGGCCTGGGTTATTTATCCTCCTAATTTTGATCCTAATAAAAAATACCCAACTCTATTATACTGCCAAGGTGGTCCACAAAGTGCTTTAACACAGTTTTTTAGCTATAGATGGAATTTTGAATTAATGGCTGCAAATGGTTATATAGTAATTGCCCCAAACAGACGAGGAATGCCTGGCCATGGTAGCGAGTGGAACGACCAAATTACTGGTGATTATGGTGGACAATGTATGCGCGATTATTTAAGTGCCATTGACGATTTATGTAAAGAAAGTTATATAGATAAAGATAAGCTAGGCGCAGTAGGAGCAAGCTTTGGCGGCTTTTCGGTTTATTGGTTAGCAGGTAATCATAATAAGCGTTTTAAAACTTTTATAGCGCATTGTGGTATGTTTAATATGGAAAGTTGGTATGGTACCACCGAAGAAATGTTTTTTGCCAACCACGACAACAAAGGTCCGTATTGGAACCAAACTACACACCCAAATAACTTTGATGCTTCGCCACATAAGTTTGTACAAAATTGGGATGCACCCATGTTGGTTATTCATAACGAAAAAGATTTTAGAGTACCACTAGGCCAAGGAATGGAAGCTTTTACTGCAGCTCAAATTAAAGGAATTCCTAGTAGGTTTTTATATTTTCCTGACGAAAACCATTGGGTAACTAAACCTCAAAACAGTGTGCTTTGGCAACGTGTTTATTTTGATTGGTTAGCTAGAAGTTTGAAGTAGTTTGTTTTGCTGCTGGCCGCTGGCTACTAGCTTCTGGCTGATAGCTATTTAGCTATCTTGTTGTGTCTCTTAAACAATATGCTGCTGATTTTATTTTGGGTTTTAACTTTGTCAAAGTTTTAAACTTTGACAAAGGTTTTCCCGCACCTTTTTTTCGTTTTTCGTTGACCGTTATTGGAATTTCGTTATTCTTTATTCGTTAAACACATCCCCCTTGCCGAAAGCTTTTGGCACCCTTCGCTCATACAAAGGCTTAGCACAAGGGGGAATTATTCCCGCACGTTTCTTTAAATTTAAAACTAACACTTCGTCCGATAGCCATCGGACAAGCTCAGTGTGACAACTAGGTACTAAGAACTAAGAACTTCGAACTAAAAACTATGAACTTCAAACTATCTTAGTAAAGTTACTGTGCCTTTTTGGGTTTGAGGAAAAAAGCCTTTGTACTGATAATTTACTAAAACTACAAATACGCCAATGCCGATGTTTTTAGCATCCCATGCTTTGGTGGGGTCGGTGGTGGTAAATACTTCAGTGCCCCAACTGTCAAATATTTTAAACTCATATTTGAGTAGATTTTTTGTTTTAAATATGGGTTTAAAGCTGTCGTTTAAGTTATCGTTATTGGGAGTAAAAGCATTGGGTATAAATACTTCGGTTTTGCAAAGTTCATCTACTATGATGCTTTTGGTTTGGGTGCAGTTAAAACTATCAGTTACTATTAAGTTATATATTTGGGCTTGTTGGCTATACACTGTTTTGGTGGTTTCGCCTGTGGGTTGCCAAAGGTAAGTTTTAAATTGAGCACCTGCATCTAGCAGTATTTGAGGCACATCTTCAAAACAAGTAGTAGTATCGGTTATGGGTATTTGAATGGCCGGCTTTTGTGTAATGGTAACAGTATCGGTTAAGGTACAAGTATTTTTAGTTACCGTTAACCATACTTTTATGTTACCATTCAACAAATCAACTTCATTAACTAATAAACCATTAACTAAAGAACCATCTTGCCATAAATAACTATCGTTAGCGGTAGCGGTTAAGGTTAAGTTGGGTTGGTTAAAACAGAAAAAGGTATCTTTAGGTAAACCTGTGCTAATGGGTTGATTGATTAAATTGATACTATCCCACATATACACCGTGCCACCATACAGCCAACTTTTTACCCAAACCAAACCTGGCTGGGTAAATTGGCGCAGCTTATCTGTTTTATTGCCATCGTGCCATTCAAAACTATCTGCCTGCGCTACTGCACCCAACTGCAAAGGTACATTGCTACATAAAATGCTATCGTAATAATGGGTGGTATTTTGCGGGATGAGGGATACATCGTCTATGAAGTATGCTGCTTCTTCCATTTCTTTATTTAACCATGGTTCAGGGTGACCATAAGTATTATAAAATTTGGTATTTGCGTAAGGGTTAAAAGTTCCAATTAACACATATTGTTCAGTTCCATTGGCTTCAAATATGCCACTTACCTCCATCCAATTGATGGTATCACTTAAAATTTTGGTTGAATCATTATTTATTTGAGCAGTTAACTCTATATAATTATTATTTTTCAATTTAGGTATAGAACTACAAAATAACATACCCATATTAGAAATGGTTAAACTTCTATGATGTCCCAAATTCATTTTATCACAAGCTGCACAAAAAAAACTTCCTTTATATTTTAACCTGTTAATACATTTTTCTTTTAACCTATTACCCATATAATCATTTTCAAAACCTATATTATCATAATAATGAAAGGTAGCAACATGAAATGCAGCATGAGCATTTCCACTCTTGGCAAATTGATAACTACTACCATTTTGTGGCACTCCAAAGCCAAAAGGGAACGGTAAAGAATTGGAATAAGGATTAGAACAACTATTCAAATAAGTAGGACCAGAATATCCGCCAAGCCCAAACCATTGAAATGCATTTAAATTAGAATCTAGTAAAGTTGTTTCAGTTGGGCAGTTTTTATAATCCTCAAAACTTGGATTTGATACTAAGTTAGGTTGCGCATTTGTTAATTGCACAAATAAAAAAAATATAAATAAAGTAAAGTACTTCATACCATACAAATTTGATAAAACTATTGGAAAAAACAAATAAAAACGTGTTGCCCAAACTCCCCTCCTTGGAGGGGTTGGGGGTGGGTAAAATGCCTAAATAAAAAAGCCCAACTGAATTTGTTTCGGTCGGGCTTTTTTACATTTTAAACTAATGGCTTTTATAAAGAGGAATTTGGCTAAAGCCTTTTATGCTTTATCATCTGCTCCACGCCCTAAAGGGCGCGGCAATTAATCCTTCTATACTGTAAAGTCAAATGGATAGGATAATTAGTTGTAAATATTACAAAAACTAATAAGTATAAAGCCAAATGGTATTGAAAATTTGTCCTCGGTTGGTGTCCTCACCAATCGAATAAGGTGCGGTGAGGACAAAGACCTTGGACGGGGTAGGTGGCATAATTCATTTGTGGAATGCCTCCTAGTTTTGAATAGGTGGCATCCCACGGTTGTGGAATGCCTCCTTGTTTTGAATGGGTGCCTCCGCACAGTTGTGGAATGCCACCTAGTTTTGAATAGGTGGCATCGCACAGTTGTGGAACGCCTCCTAGTGTTGAATAGGTGTTTTTTTAACGATATTCGTTATTCGATATTCGATATTCGTTGTTCGTTATTCGATATTGGTTTAACAGTCAGACGCCTTGCCTTCGCAAATCTTTGCGCAATCGTCTGACTGTACGTGATTCGAATTTTGAATTTCTTTTTTCGAATTTTGAAATTAACAATTATTGTTTAATAAATTTATAAGTAAATTGGCTTAGTTGGTTGTTTATTTTTAAATAATAAACTCCTGTGCTTAATTCATTTAAATCTATCACTTGGCTTGTGGTGAAATCTTTAATTTGCTTTTGTTTTATAACTTTACCTTCTATTGAATAAACTATAATCTCAAAATTACCAGTTTGGTTGTGTTTTGAAGTTATATATAGTTTATCGCTAGTTGGGTTTGGAAACACTATAAAACTATTGTTAACCTTAATATTATTTACACTAATTGAGCCATTTATAATCACCTCTAAATTATTTAAAATAGTACAATCGTTAATTGAATCGGTTACTTTTATCCAAGCAGAACTGTCAGCACCATTCCATTGCACATTAACCATATTGGTTCCTTGTCCACCAGTAATGGAGCCTCCTTTTATTTGCCAATTATAAAAATGACCTGTAGCATTATTTACCGAATAACTAGCTGTGGTATTTTCATTTACCACTGGAGGACCTATAATTAGTTGTTTTTGTATTTTGTAAATATAAGTTTGATCGCCTAAAGTACATCCAAATTTACTTTTTACCTCAAACGAGTACAAGCCTTCTTTATCTGCTGCAAAGCAATATAGTCCTTGTAATTGCGGTTGAAGATTGTCATTAATTCTCCAAGAAATATTGGTAAAATCGCCATTTAATAAGGCAATGGTCGAAAAATCATTACACAATACTGTTGAGTCTGGTATTAAATCAATGGGTGCATTTGGTTTAATATTTAAAAAAGAAATACAAGTATCCCAAGCTCCTGTACTATCGCGGCTTATCATGCTTACCTTATAAGTACCTACATTTGGAAATTTATGTAATGGGTTATTTCCAAATGCATCTATTACTCCATCCGACTCAAAATCCCAATAAATTCTTTCGTAAAAATAAGTTCTGTTTTTATAGCAACGAGCAATTGGATTTCCAAGATTATCTGTTAGCAATGTTAAATTCCCATAATTTACAGGGCACACAGTTACACTTATAGGGTAATCAATATAATTACTTGCATCAAAAGTTATTCTAGTATTTATTGAATCTTGCGGATAATTGTGTTTGGTGTAAGCCCACTCAAACATGTTTCCTTGATCAAAATTTAATAAATTATTTTCGTTTGCAGCATAATTTAATGGTCTGCTACATGATTGGCCAGGATACCAATACCTGATTGAGTCTTTAAAATAAACAGTTTCGCCTAAACAAAACTCATTACTAAATTCACCACTATAGTTTGAGGTAGTAAAGGTATCAATCACTCCAATTATTATAAATTTGCTAGCTGAACTTTTACCTCCTGAAATATTATTAGAAATATAATGCGTTACTCGAGTAATATCTTCTGTAGGGAATAAATTTCCATTACCATCTTGTAACTTCATTTGAGCTGATGTTTGTGTGTAAACATGCCAAATTGGATTTAGTAGGAATGATTTATTAGTAACCTTTATAATGGTATCTATTTTTGTAGGCGTGGTTTTAAAAATATCATCACAAGCATAAGTTTTATTGATAGTGGTATCTCTGATAATATTGGTTAAAGGTATGGTGCTAAATGATTTTAATTTCCAAGGAAATACCAATGCATCCATTTCAAAACGTTTTCTACTAATTACATTATCAATATTAGTAGGAGCATAGTAAAATGAATCAATGGTAGCTGTTCCGTCACCCCATTCCCATACATCGGCTAGAATATTTTGTTGATTGCTATTGGTATGATAAAATTTAACAGAATCGCCTTTATTAGTTAAAGTACAAAACGACTCGTTAGGAAACGTAGCCCTATTTTTATTATCAATTACAAAATCGGCATCTAATCCTACAAACCTAAAAAAGTTATGATACCAAACTGCATCAGATACATTTTCAGGGATATCACAATTAAATGGAGAAGAACAACCACTGCCTACAATTAAACCAATGGTTACATCACCATTTTTGCTAAAAGGCATATTAGTGCTTCCATCGGGGCTAAAACCATTAGGATAATAATTCATAAATGTACGAGCACCTGATGGAGTGAAATACCTATTTGGTGGAGAATAATTTGGAAACATTCTCATATAAGGCATGGTTGTTCCACTAGGAGTTATTCCACCATTAAAATCAACAAATCCATCTAGCACGCATGGTGTAGCATCGTTTCTATCTAATAATGAATCGTAATTAATACTAATAAAAGTTCTATTTACGCTTGGTAAAATACCTGGAGCTTTTTTAGTTTTTTGTGCATTTAAAAAACCTGTTGAGTCAAAAACTAATTGAGGGTCGCCCCCAAAATCGCCTAATTTTCTGCCTGGATATTCAATACCATCTTTTCCTAACCCAAAAGCATCTGGCCTAGTAAAATTAAGTTTAAGCGTTGTTTCCGAAATACAACCTCCAACAGCAGAATCTTTTACTTGCAGTTTTACAATTGGATCTTTAATAACCATGCGTTGAAAAACATATTTATATAAAGTATAATCAATCTTTCCTTTTATTAGGGTATTTCCTGTATAATTTCTTTGCATTCCATTTGGTAAAATTCCTAAGTCGTTAGGAGTTATGGTTCCATTAGGTGTTATGCTATGTCCGGCAGAAATAACATAATTAGGAAAACCATTAATAGTAGCAATTGGATCGGGAATATCTTTAGTAATTAAAATGGGAGCATTTGGTAAAAAATCGGCTGGCCAAATATTTACCATGGTATCGTACCTTGTAGGAATAGGCCCAACTGCAGTTATTGGTTTTCTCCACGAGGCGGTATCGCGCGGCTGTACCCAATTTTTTCCTGAAGGAGGCAATTGTATAGTTGGCCAAACGGAATAACCAGTAGCCCATTTTGTAGAATCGTATGGAGGAAAATCGTGACCACTTACATGCCAATCGTAAATTATATCCCAATTGGTATAAGATTTAATTGGCAATGAATCTAACGAAAACCTTTGATTTGTAATACGGCCCAAATAAGTATTGCCGTTAGCAGTAAATAATCCAAATGTTCTGTTTTGTAAATCACCTGCATCTGTGTAAGGAGGTTTTCCTTGATTTGCGGCACTAGCATTAGGAACAGAAAATGAAATAGCACCAACTCCAAATCTATCGTCAAAATCCCACATATTGGATACACCTTTTGTTTGATAACCTGAAGAAACATTTGTAAATAGTACAGGAAAATTAGGCCCTGCTTGATTTTTTTGAAAAGATGAAATTTTACCAGCGGTTCCAAACTCAGTTGATTCAATTTGAGCTATTAGACCAACAATATTTATTCCATAACCATATAATTTATTAACCGCAATTTTCTTTAAAGTATCGGCATTACTCTTTTTAAAGAAGGCCCATTTTGAAGTTAAACTATCGGTTAATAGGTTGTTTTTATAAATTAAGGATTTGAAAAATAATGTATCTCTACTTGCCAATAATTTACCATTAATGGTATTTAACGATGTTAAACTTTGAGCAGATGGATTGAATAATGTGTTAGATGGTACAGTATCAATTTTAGTAAAATAATTAAAAACTAATGGAGAAACATTAGGACAATTTACCGTTAAAGTTGGAAAATACTGACCCAATTTTTTATAGGTATAAGTAGCTTGTTCTAAATTATTAAATATTGAAAACTCAGGCAATACCTCATTATAATCCTTAAAGTTCCATGAATAACTCAAATTTTTATGCAATTTATACTTATTAGCCAAGGTAACAGTAGCATTTTGAGGGCAAAGCGAATCAGATGTTTTGTTTGATACAATATCTATTTTGAACTTAATATTTTCTGGTAATGCTTCACCAGTAGTTTCAAACCTAAAAGTATCAATGCAACCAAGTATATTATTTTTTATGGCCAAATAAGGTTTAAAAATACCTTCTTTGTAATAGGTATGAATAAATGGTTTGGTCCACATATTTAAATCGGTAATAGTATTGGAGTTACTGTCAGAAACATAACTTTGTCCATCACCAAAATTCAACTGAAAATTATACCTAACAGTGGTATAACCCAAATTGGTTGTATTGGTAAATACATACTTTGACGAATCACATCTTGCTGATCCAGTTAAAGTAAACTGAGGTAAAGCCGCCTTTTTAACCACCACACTATCAAAAGCAACGCATCCGTTTGCTGTTCTAGCTACCAAATAATAAGTAGCAGATTTAGTAGCGTAAATTTGATTGGTACTTTGTCCTGTAGACCAAAGGTATGAAACAAAACCCGTTGGTGCAGAAAGTAAAACACTATCCTTTCCACAGATTTCAATAATGCCAGATGGAGCAATGGAAATGGTGCATTGCCCTCGAGCAACTGATTGTAAAATAAATAGTAAAAAAAGTAAAGAGAGATTTCTTTTCATATTAAAGCGTAATTTAATACCGCAATAAAAGAATAAATTTTAAAATTAAAAACAAATATTCATATTAAATTTAAAATATTTTAACCTAATTGTCAGATTGTTGGTAATTAAATAATTACAGAAACCTATTCAAAACTTACTTCTCCTAAATTTACTATTACAATTCCAGCACTATCGGTTATCGTGTTTGGGTTAATTGGCAGTAATTTGTACCTAAAGAATTTGCCATTTTTATAAAGCATTGCGGGAATTTTATGTACGAATTTTGCTTCTTTAAGCACATTCTTTACATTGTAAACTCCACCTTGATTAAGGGTGTAAAAGTGATGGTTTATGATGGTGTCTGTTATAAACTCATTCAACGCTTCCTTATTTGCTTTCGCTACAAAATCACTGTTGGTAGAATTTGGAAACAAATCATCATAAGTTTGGAATTTTTTAGCCATTTCTTCTTCATTTGCTATTTCTCCTATGCCATCATTTTGCATAACTTTTTCCAATTTTTTCAAATAAACTTGGTAAGTATTTCCATCATAAGGTAAACTAATATTTGCTTTATAACCATATTTAAGTTCGCGCTCAAAACAAATTGGTTTGTTTGCGGCATCAAAAAAGAAATTAGCAAATAAACAAACCCAAAAAGATACAGAAATAATGAAATACCATTCAGTTTTAAAATAAAAAACCAAGCTAAGTACTATAATTAAAATGCTTAAACCTAACCAAAGAAAAGGCGCTATTTCAAACCATTCAATAGATTGATTTAACCATATTTCTTTAATATTAAAATAACACATAAAAAGCCCTATGAGGAGGCTAAATATCAATGAAATTATGTTACGTTTTCTTTTCAATTGGTTGTTTTGTTAAAACGGTCACTGAGCGGAGCCGAAGTGTCGTTATTCGTTGACCGTTGGTCGTTATTTGATTTTGGTTTAACAGTCTGACGCCTTGCCATTGCAAACCTCTACGCAATCGTCTGACTGTATATGCTTCGAATTTTTTTTGTTATTCTTTTTTTGATTTTTTTTAATATGAACTAAGTACTTTGAACTAAGAACTTCGAACTAACGCTTCGGCTCCGCTCAGCGACCGCATTTTAACAAACTAAGTACTTCGAACTAAGTACTAAAAACTTCGAACTTTAAACTACTCCGCTAATTCAAAAATTCTAATGGTATCAGGTTCTATTTGTAAGGTTTTCTCGGTTAAGTTTAGAGTATAATCGGTTATAATATCTTTGGCTTTGGTAAATTTATACAGTATTTCATCATACTTTTTAAAAGTAATAGTTTGTGCTTTTGCATGGCGATTGATGATAACCATCACTGTTTTTTTATCGGTGTATCTAAAATATACATACACTCCATTATCTACTGCAAAATGGGTGGTTTTTCCCTTGGTTATGGCTTCATTGGTTTGGCGCCAATTGGCTAATTTTTTCAAATAATTAAATGCTTCATTTTCTTCCTCAGTTCGGCCTTCAGTAGTAAATTTACTGGTTTTATCTTGAGGCCAAGCACCTACAAAATCCATGCGCACTTCTCCATCGCTTTTGCGTGGTAGTTGTGGATTTTTAACCAAAATTTCAGTTCCATAATAAATGCTTGGAACTCCGCGCATGGTTAGTAGCAAACCAATTCCCATTTTATACTTTTTCAAATCGTTTTTCATAATAGAGTAAAAACGGTTCAAATCGTGGTTATCTAAAAAGGTTAAGTTTAAATTGGGGTTGCTGTAAAGTCCATCTTGTGCCAAGGTTTGGTATATTTTAGCCAAACCTTTATCCCATTCTGGCGTGTCTAACAAAGCCTCGTTTACAGCCCAATGCATATTAAAATCAATGGCACTGGTTAAGTTACTTTGCGGTGCTTTGGCATAATTGCTTTTATTTACAAAATAAGCATTGCTTAGCACGCCACGTTCCCAAATTTCGCCACTGCTCCAAAAATTAGGATATTCCTTTTTAATATATCCCATACATTTTTCCATAAACTCCACATCGTTATAGCTGTATGTGTCAATTCTAAAACCATCAATTCCAGCATAATTAATCCACCATAAATAGCTTTGCATTAGGTAAGTGGCTATTCTTGGATTACGTTCATTTACATCGGGCATTTGTGTATCAAACCAACCATCGGTCATTAATTTTTTTTCGACTTTGCTGGCATAAGGATCAAAATGTACGGGCGCGCGGTAGTTGGTTCTGGTAAATTCAGCCCATTGATTTACATAACTTTTTTCTGGCATGTTTAAAAACATCCAATGTTTATCGCCAATATGATTAGGCACTAAATCCATTACCAATTTCATGTTTCGTTTTTTAAGTTCAGCACCTAATTTTTTATAATCATCATTGGTTCCAAACCTCGGGTCGGTTAAATAATGATCGGTTAAGGCATAACCATGATAACTGTATTTTGGTTGGTCGTTAATTAAAGTTGGGTTTAACCAAAGCGTAGTTATTCCTAAATCTTTTAAGTAATCCAAATGCTGCATTACGCCTTTTAAATCGCCACCATGTCTTCCATTTAAATCATTTCTATCGCAAACAGTTTCGCGCATACCACTTACTACATCGTTAGTAGTATCGCCATTGGCAAACCTATCGGGCATGGCCATGTATATAAAATCGGCTTGGGTTATATTGTCAATATCTTTGGTTAAACTTTCTAATTTATAAGCATAATTAAACTTTTCTGTTCCATTGCTAAACTCCATATTGATGGTATTTCCCTTAAAGTTTTGAAGATTGATATAAGCAAATAAATAATCTGCATTTTCTACCTTTTCTACTCTTATTAATTTTACACCAACTGTATTAATTTTTACAGTGCTAGCCGCAATATTTTTACCATTCAGCATTAATTGCAATTCTTTATTATTTAAATTATTCCACCAAAACGGAGGATCAACTCTTTCAAGCGGTTTATAATTTTGAGCCGAAGTTTGAAGTGCTGCCAAGGCCGCAATTAATAAAAGTATTTTTTTCATAAATAATATTTTGAGCGAATATAATTTTAAAATTTGTAATAATTTTTATGACATTTCGTTTTATAACCAATTAATAAAATGAAATATGAAAAAAATAACCGTTTTAGCCGCTATTGTTTTTTGTTTTGTAATACATTCAAAAACAGTATTATGTAAAGAAATATCTATTTCAGAAGCACTTAAAAAGAAAATGATTGCCATTAAGGTAAAATCCACCTCGGGCCACACAGGCGAGTGTTTAAGTTTACGATTAGTTAACTTAAAAAACAGTAAACTAAATATCATTGTTGAAGCCGGGCGTATGTTTATTCCTGCTGATTCAAATGTGCAAAACCTAATAGTGGTAAAACGCGAAAACATTGAATTGGCACCAAATCAAATAAAAACCAATAAAATTACTGCTGTTTGTGCCCAAAAAAATGATGCTGGTCCTAGGCAAGATTTAATATTTACTACTGGAAATTTTGGAAATACTGAAGCCAAAAAATTTGCTGAATGGCTCGATACTAAAGCTTATTATAACAATACCAATACTCAAAATGCCATGTGGATGTTTACCGATAACATGGCTCCCGAATTCACCATTAATAGCGAACGAGATAAAGAAATGCTGGCTTTTGTAGCTCAGGCCAAAAACCTGAATTACGAAAAATTACTTGATAAATTTACTAGTAAGTCAACTCCTGATTCAAGATTTAGATTCTCTTCTACATTAAACTTTACCTTAAGTACGCCTCAGGTTTTAAAAGTAGTGCTTTGCGATAAAAACAATGCCATTGTGAAGAAATGCATATTAGGAGATACTTTGGCAATTGGACCAAATAATAAACATATTGAATTTAACAATGATGATTTAGAAAATGGTAAGTATTATTTAAAAATATATATTGATGGTAAAATGATTAAAAGAAGAGAAATTGAAATTAAATAATACCCAATCAAATCATTATTAATACTGACCTAGTTCAGTATTTTAATGTTAATTGAACTGTTCATTTGTATAATAAATAACCGCAATTATGAGCACACAAAAACATTTAACAGAATTACATGCAGAACACAAAGAATGGTTGAACAAACTTTCTTTTTATAAAGATGATTTAACCGTAATGCAATCTCGTTTAGACGAGGTGGCCTCCAAAAATAGTTCTAAAGATGCTTTGGTAATGATTGAACATTTTCAAAATCAATTTAAAATTCAAAACGAACAAATTGATATTTTAAAACACGATATTAACCAACATAGCGCCAATATTGAATCATCGATAAGCAATAACCCAGTAGCTAGCGACCATAGAACAATGGAAGACCATGCTCCTGAACGCGAAAGAATGGAACGTTTTGAAGAATTATTTGCTTCATTACGTAAAGATTTATTTGGCTTTTTAGCTAAATGGATGTAAGGTAAAAATATTACAAAATCACTCAACTAACCCTTGATTAGCGCAAGCTTTTCAAGGGTTTTGTTTTTATAATTGCCCAATATTATTATTTTTGGTAGCTAAATTATTATTTGAAGATTTGAAGATTTGAAGATTTGAAGATTTTCAGATTTGAAGATTTTCAGATTTTTAGATTTATAGATTTAGAATTTTAAACAATTAAACAGTTAATCAATTAAACTTTATAACTTTAACACCTAATATTTAAATACTTTAAACTTAAACACTTTAAACTTAAACACTAAGAAACATAAACACTTAAACACTCAATAAAACATGCATAAACTAAAACTCACTACTTTATTATTAATCATTTCTTGTTCTTTAATTGCTCAGCCTACTTTTATAAAAGATTCGTTAGATGCTTATATCAATCGCGAAATGGCACGTTGGCAAGTGCCGGGCTTAGCCATTGCCATTGTTAAAGATGGAAAAATAATTTGGAGCAAAGGTTATGGTGTAAAACAAGTAGGTAAATCGGCCAAAGTGGATGAGTATTCCTTATTTCAAATTGCATCAAACAGTAAAGCTTTTACAGGAACCTCCATTGCATTATTAAATTACCAAAAACGATTATTGTTAGATGAAAAAGTAACTAAGTATATGCGAGATTTTAAGTTGTATGACGAAACATCTACTTCACTTTGTACCGTTCGCGATTTATTGTGTCATCGCATTGGTTTACAAACTTTTCAAGGCGATTTTTTAAATTGGGGAAGTAATTTAACTCGTAAAGAAATTATAGAACATTTAGCTTTAACCAAACCTGTTCATCCATTTAGATACAAATATGGTTATTGCAACGCAGCATTCATTACTGCTGGAGAGTTAATTAAAAATGTAACAGATACCAGTTGGGACGATTATATAAAATATCATTTTTTTGAGCCTTTGGCAATGAAACATACCAGCAGCACTTACAACGATATAATGACCGATGAAAATGCATGCACACCTCACACTTTGGTAAACGGAAAAATTGTTAAATTGCCTTTTACCAATATTGATAACATGGGACCTTCGGCTAGCATTAACTCATGTGCTCGCGATATGGCCAATTGGTTATTATTTCAGTTAGATAGCGGACGATTTGATGGAAAAAGAATTGTGCCTTTTTCGGTATTGGCCGAAACCCGCAAATCGAATATGATTAGCAATGATGTAAATTCAAAAATATTTAAAACCAAACATTTTAGTAACTATGGTTTAGGCTGGCAAAGTTACGATTACGAAGGCCGCAGAGTTTGGGAACATAGCGGTGGAGCTAATGGATTTGTAACCAAAACAGAGTTTATTCCAGAAGAAAATTTAGGCGTTTTGGTTTATACCAACACCGATGCCAACTCGCTTTACGATGCTTTGGTTAAACAAGTTTTAGAAGCTTATTTAAATGTGCCTTACCGTAATTTAAGTGAAAAATATTTTGATGGAGGAAAGGCTGGTCGCTCAGCAGAACAAGCAGAGTTAGACAGTTTAAACAAAGTGGTTTTACTTAAAAATAAACCAAGCATTGATCTACAAAATTTGGTAGGAACTTATAAAAACAGCTTTTATGGCGATGTAGAAATTAGGTTAATAAAAGGTAAAATGACTTTACATTTTAGCCATCATCCAACTAATATTGGTAAGTTAGAGTATTTAGGTAACAACCAATTTTTATGTACTTATAGCGATATAACTTGTGGTGTTCAGGTGTTGCCTGTTAAAATAGAAAACAACCAAGTGAAAGGCATAACCATAAAAGTAGCCGATTTTATTGATTACTTAACTTACGATTTTGAAAAGGTAAATTAGTAGTTTTTTGAAAGGTCAAAAAAGTGTTGCTGCCAATTCTCCCTTGAGTACTGGCATGAGCTGTTAGAGAAAGGCTAAGGGGGATGTTTTTAAAATTTATTTATTTTTTAGTCGTAAATATCTTTTCTATGTCCAAGCGTAATTATGTCTACTATTAATTTGTTTTCAAAAATATCATAAATTATTCTATAGTTTCCTACCCTAATTCTATAACCTTCTCTGCCTTTAAGTTTTTTATATCCGGCAGGACGGGGGTTTTCTTCTAGCTTGGCAATGGCAAAAATTATGGGTTCTGCAATACTTTCTGATAAATTATCTAATTGCTTTTGTGCTTTTTTAGATAATAAGATAGTATAACTAGCCATTTCTCTGCTTTCTGTTTTTTAGGTAATCTGAAAACAATATTCGCTCACCAGTATCTTCTTTTTTTGCTTCGTCATAAAGCTTTATATCCTCTAATTCTTCTAACTCTTCCATTAAATCATCAAACTCATTAATTGGAAGAATAACTAATGATTTTTTACCTTTAGAATCTTTAATATATTGCGGATGTATTGTAAGCATAACCTATTTGTATTTTTCAAATGATTTAACAAAATTATTAAATAAAAAACAAAAACAGCATTTTTGTTTTTATGATTTCTAGTTTTTACTTTTATTCAAGAAATAGGAGCAATTATAAAAAACTATTGTTTAGGAAGTCAATCTTATTTATTATTTATACTATGATTTTGAAAAAGGGAATGATGGTTGCTGAGCAGAGTCAAAACGAGGTTTATAGCGAAAACTAAACGAAGAACATGAAATTTAAAATATTATTTAAGCTAATAATTGTAGGAATTTTGTTTTTTATAAATCAAAATACATTTGCACAAAAGCTTTTATTAAAAAATAAAATAGCGGAGAGGGAATACAATTTGGGTTATTTGCGTCATGTGAGAATAAGTTCTATACATGATTCAACCCACACTTTTGGTGCATATATTAGTAAAGCTAAAAACGATACCTTGTATTTTATTGGTAATAAAAAAATTGCTTTAGTTGATATTAATTCAATCAGATTTACTCCAAGAAATGCGTTTACCAAATATGGAAAACCTTATTTATACAGTGCGGGTATTTTTATCTCGGGTTTTGTTGCATTGGTAATTAGTGGAACTGAACAAACCTATTCAGTTGGTGAACGTTTTTTGTTCTTTGTAGGTGGTACTTTATATTCATCAGTTTTAATTGAATTAACGGGAACAGGATTTTGGATAATTACTCCAAAAAGAGAATTACGAAAAGGAATTAACTTAACCATTTTAAACAAATGAAATCATTCTTACTTTCAGTTTTAATACTAGGATGCCTAAATGCAAAAGCGCAAAAGTTGATATTAGAAAATAAAATAGCGGAGAAAGAATACGAATTGGGCTATTTGCGCCACGTAAGAATAAGTTCTGTTCATGATTCAACCTACAGTTTTGGTGCTTATATTAGTAAAACTAAAAACGATACTTTGTATTTTATTGGTGGTAAAAGAATTGCTTTAGCCGATATTAATACCATAAGATTTATTCCAAGAAACTTATTTACTAGGGTGGGCAAGCCATTAATTTATGGGTTGGGTATATCTGTTAGTGCTTTAATCGCAATAACTTTTGAAGCCACTGATATTGAAATAACGAATAAATTTAGATGGAAAATTTTTGGGGCAGGATTGTTGCCAACCTTTGTATCAACAGAAGCCGCAGGAATAGGTTTTTGGATGATTACGCCAAAAAGAGAATTACGAAAAGGAATTAACTTAACCATTTTAAACAAATGAAATCATTCTTACTTTCAATTTTAATACTAGGATGCCTCACTGCCAATGCTCAAAAGGGATTTAAAGTATATCATGCTGAAAAAGCTCGTTTTATATCATTTAAAGTAAATCAAAACATTAAGTATAATTCAATTAACAATTCGGTTTATGTAAAAGATAAAATTATAAGTGTTACAGATTCAGGATTTTTGGGAGAAAAATCTGGTTTTGTGCGTTTCGACTCATTGAAAAGTATTAGCCATTACTACAAATATTTAAACTTAATAGGCTATTCACTTATTGGCCTAACCGAATTAAACTTAATTGGCGCTATGATTAGTGCTGATACTCCAGTTCAAATTGCTGCTGCTTTTATGTTTGTAGGAGGAAATGCCATTGTTATTCCATATTTGGTTTATTACCAAAAACCTATCTTAAAACCTTTAAATAAAATTGGTCCCCAAACACATTTTATACTATTTTGATTTACAAAACAGGCCAATGTGTTTGGTGTAAATCTTAGATGGTATTATGCCGCCACAAAATATATTGATTATATAATACCATTTTGATTTACAAATTAGGCCAATGGGTTTGGGGTAAATCTTAGATGGTATTATGCCGCTAAAAATAAATTGTACTAAATCATACTTCAAAGCGGTATAAAATGTAAAAGCGGTATTGTAATGATTTATTAGATAAACCATTATTCAACAAAAAAGCCATTCAGAAAATATTCCGAATGGCTTTTTTAATAATTTGATGCTAAAAATTATTGAGCAACTTCTTCAGCTAACTCAGGGTCAACTAATACGCGACCACAGTTTTCGCAAACTATAATTTTTTTACGTAATTTAATATCAGCTTGGCGTTGAGGAGGAATACCAGCAAAGCAACCACCGCAGCTTTCGCGCATAATTACCGCTACACCAATTCCGTTTTTCATGCTTGTTCTAATTCTATTGTACGATGCAACTAAACGCTCATCAGCCACATGAACAGCTTTATCTCTATGTACATTTAAATTAGCTTCTTCTTTTTCAGTTTCAGCTATAATGCTTTCTAATTCGCCTTTTTTATTTTTTAAATCTTGCTTGCGTCCAACTAATTCTGCATCTAATGCTGTAATTGCATTTTTCTTTTGTTCAGTTTCAAAATTAGCATTTTTAATACGCTTATCTGCAGCTTGTTGTTCCAAACCTTGAATCTCAATTTCTTTATTCAAAGCATCGTATTCACGGTTATTTTTTACGCCTTCTAATTGTTTTTCGTATTTTTTTACCAATGCTTTCGCATCCATAATACGTGTTTTGTTTTGGCTAATTGATTCCTCTATAGCTTTTACATCATTTGCCATATTAGCCAAACGTGTTTCCATGCCAGCTATATCATCTTCTAAATCAGCAACTTCGTTAGGTAGTTCACCTCTAACAATTTGCAATTTACTTATTTGTGAATCGATAATTTGAAGCCTGTATAAAGCTTTTAATTTTTGTTCAATGCTTACTTCTGTAGCTAATGCCATATAGTTTAATAATAATAATTTACTGGGTTGGTATTGATTTTACTTAAAAAGAGGGCAAATGTAGGATTTTTTTTCATAATTAAATCAAACATAAGCTCTTTTGTGAATTTTTCGCTTTCATAATGTCCAATATCCGCT
>JBGSBN010000003.1:0-42463 GCA_041730515.1 Methylacidiphilales bacterium
CTACGGGCATATTGTGAAGATTGTTTTTGCGCTGTAACATCTCTAGCTGCTGCAAAAACCCCAAGCACATTGCCATTATCATCTTTGTAAACGGAAGCATTGTATAACACATCTGTAAGATTACCGTTTTTGTGTTTTATCGTTAACGGATAATCAGCCACAAAGCCTTTTTCAAAAACCTGGAGATAACCCTCCTGTGCTTTTTTAGGTTCAGTAAAATAATTGGAGAAATCAGTGCCAATCAACTTTTCCCGAGGAACACCCGTAACTTTTATTGATGCTTCGTTCACATCCAAAATCTTTCCGCTGGCACTGATGGTAACAAGCGGGTCTAAGCTCGCTTCAATCAAACTACGGGCATAGTTAGACATTGAATTTTGTGAAGATGTGAATGCTTCTAACTCATTATTTCTGATTTTTTGATTTCGTATAATCAATGCTACTAATGCTACAATAGCAAGCAAGAAACTAATCAACACAAAGAAAATAGCATTGGAATTTTTGTTGCTTTTTTCATTTTCTATTTTGCGGTTTCTCAATAAGCCAAATTCCTCTGCCTTAATAGCCGCAATAGTTGCCTTGATTTGGTCAGTAATTATTTTTCCTTTTTCTAAATTATTTATTATCTCCAATTCACTCAATCTTTTTTGCCGCTTTTCAGCTATCATATTTTTTGCCAAAAACAATCGTTTCTCTGCCAAATTTTTTAAGGAATCTATTCGTACTTGCTGATTTGGGTTATCTTGAGTGAGGGTAGTAAGCGAAGATAAATCAGTGCGCATAGTAATTTCGGCTTTAATTAATGGCTCTAAGAAAATTTCATTTACTGTCAGCAAATACCCTCTTGTTCCAGTCTCAATATTCAGTACATCCAACAATACAAGATCGCTATTTTGAAGCACATCCTGTGTATGCGCAACTATATCACTGGTTGATTTTACTTTTTTATTATTCAAAAAGAAAATCACCAATACCGCTATCAATGCAGCAATAGCAATGGATAGAACAAAGGTTATTTTTTTATCGGATAGAAATTTCATAAATTATTTCATAATTCTCATTTTTAAATTCTACAGCCCGTTTTTCTTTCTCTTTATTTTAAAAAGCAAGTTCTTTATCAGCAATTCCTAACTCGGTTGCCCGTTTGCCCATTTCTTCATCCTGAAAGGCAAGCTCTTTCCGAACCAGGATTAATTCTGCAATCAACTTTCCATTCGCTTCCTTTTGAGTTGCAATTTGTTGGCGAGCAAGGATTAATTCATCTTCTTCAAACTATTTTATTTTAGCCACTTTATGTTATTATAAACTAGTTTTGTTATACAATTAATCTTTAATCAATGAAACTATTATCTACCGTAAGCACAAAATTGGCTTTGGAAGGTGGTGAAATTTGCTCTTGCACAATGAGTAGTAAAGTATAATAAATTATTTTTTTGAATTGAGCAAAATCTGATGGCTTACGAATAAAATAATGCGCCCCACTTTTATACAATGAGTTTACCACTTCTTGCTCATACGAAGTGGAGAAAATTATCACAGGCAGGTCTTTCAGCTTTTCGTTCTGTCTAATTTCAGTTAAACATTCAAAGCCGTTTTTTCGAGGCATATTTATATCTAGGAAAAGCACGTCAATAAACTCGCGAGCAGTTTCATCAAGATAAATCATCAATTGCTCGCCATCATGCACTGTTGTAAGGTTTGTTTTTATTGCCAAGTCATCCAAGGCTACTTTAAAAAAAATACAATCATCCGTATCATCATCTGCAAGGAGAATATTAAGGTCTTTTTTTTTCATCATGTATAATTTTTATTTATCAGTTATAACTTTGCTATTACCTTGTTAATTGCATTGTGAATAGCCGTTTTGAGCAGTTCAAAATCATTTGGCTTCCGAATGTAACCTTGCGCTCCTATGTCATTAAGTATCTTCTCCATTTTTATTTCATATCCCACATCACTGGGCAAAGAAACCGTCAAGACTACCACCGGAAGTTCTTTCATCTGTAAACTTTCTTTTATCTCATGTAAGCATTCAAACCCTGTTTTGCGTGGCATACTCAAGTCCATGAAAAGAATATTAGGAAGTTGAAGTGTATGCTCCATAAGATACTGGATTAATTCTTCCCCGTTCTCAACAGTGGTGAGGTGAGTAGCAATTGGTAATTCCTTCAATGCTTGCTCAAAAAGAAAACGATAATCTGTATCATCTTCGGCAAGTAGAATGTTAAACGGGGTTTTAATCATTTATTTTACTTTTGTTAAATTTTCTTTTATTTACTGCTTATCGTTAGTGTTCTGTTCGTAAAGTTATTGAACTTGGGGTTCTATTTTTACTATTTCTGCTAACTTGCTTTGCTAATTGTTTTGGGTAGGTATATATTTTCAAACTTACCTTTTATTTTTGCATATCCAAGTTAAGTAAATTAGGCTTTATGTTTTACAAAGAGTTGATTCTGTTTTTTTTAGGTTTTTTACCTACGCAACAGTGAAGGAAAACATTTTTATAAGTCAGTTTGGTTCCATAAACTTTAGGAAAGCAATTTTACTTGTTATTTTTGTCCCCAAGAATGTAAGCAATCAATTTCACTTGCTGATTTTGTGCTGAACACAAGCAAACAGTTTTGATTCATTTGTTCAACTATTGTATTTAAAAATCCATTAAACTTAAAACAAACCAATCCTATAAAATATGCGGCTTTTTTGTTTTATTTGAAATCAATTAGTAATTCAATTTGCTCTCGCAAGTGTTAAGCATCGCAAGGCGAGCGTCACTAGTGAGAATAAGTATGCAAAGTTTGTAACTTTGCTAGTCATCTCATTTATTAATAATATTGCACGCAAATTCTATGAAAATACTTAATAGATTTCTTAAAGTTGAAAAAGAAAATAGAAGCTTCTTTCAAATATTTTTATGGTGGGAAAGTAAAAGGCTCTTGTACATGTTAATTGTGTTTATTTCAGGCCTTTTAAGTTGGTTAATATTAGAAATTATTTCATTCATTCTACAAAACTTAAACTATTACAATGGTTATCATAAAATGGTAGTTGTTTTTGTTTCATGTATATTTTGCCATGTATTCTACACTTTAGGATGGATAATTGAATTATTTATTAAACCTAATGTAACTTTTGCTCCTAAAATGTTTAAAATAGTTTTGTATTTTACTTTGTTTTGTGTGTTTCTTCCAGCTTTATTTTTTCTGATTGAGTTATTATAATTGTTGCTCTCTCTAAGCTCTCCAGAAGCTTTCGCAAGTGTTAAGCATCGCAAGGCGAGCGTCACTTGTGAGAATAAGTATGCAAAGTTTGTAACTTTGTCAATAATCATTTTATTTTCAGCTGGTTCGGATTTGCAATCACGGTCATTTACTAAAAGGATTTGTAATCCGCTTTTACCAACCTAACCATTATACTAAAATATTAATTGGATTGATATTTTTCGCATTACAAATGCTAATAATATTAAATGCGGTTTGCAAAACCGCATTGGCTCGATAGAAAACATATCCTTAATAGCAGAGTATTTTCATCACCATGATTCAAATTGTAGCTAACAGCAGTTTTAATAAATAGAACAATTTTGAATTCTCTGCTTTCGCAAGTGTTAAGCATCGCAAGGCGAGGATCACTTGCGAGAATAAGTTAGCAAAGTTTGTAACTTTGCCAATAATCATTTTATTTCCAAAAATTAAAATAAATTCGCATTTACAATATTCCTTTGATTATGTATAAATACAGCCCTATAAACAACGAACTTTTTAAGCTAAATCGTGCCAATTTTGTTAAGCAATTAAAGGCCGATAGCATTGCTATTTTTAACTCAAATGATGAGCATCCTTGGAATGGCGATGCTACCCATAAATTTAAACAAAACAGCGATATTTTTTACCTAAGCGGCATTGACCAAGAGGAAAGCATTTTGGTTATTTATCCTGATAGCCCAACTCCTGAATTACGCGAAGCATTGTTTATTAAACAAACCAGCGATTTAATGGTAACTTGGAATGGCTATAAGTTAACTCAAGCGCAAGCACAAGAGGTGAGCGGAATAGCCAATCTATTTTGGTTAGACGATTTTGAAGCAAAAATTCGTCAAGCTATTAATTATGCGCAAAACATTTATTTAAGCTTCAACTAAAACGACCGCAGCACTGTAGCTACTCCTTACAAAGATTTGCGCTTTGCGCAAACCATGCGCGAAAAATATCCTTTGCACAACTTTGAACGTGCTGCGCCTATTGTGCAACGTTTGCGTTCTATCAAATCTAAATACGAATTAGAGTTAATGAATGTGGCTGTTGGTATCAGCGAAAAAATGATAAATCGACTTTTCAAATTTGTAAAACCTGGCGTTTGGGAATACGAAATTGAAGCCGAAATTATTCATTCGTATATTTGTAATCGTGCTAACGGACATTCGTTTCAACCCATTGTAGCTAGCGGACAAAACTCATGTATTTTACATTATAACGATAATAACCAACAGTGCAAAGATGGCGATATTATACTCATTGATAGTGGTGCTGATTACGCCAATTATGCCAGCGATATGACAAGGGTAATTCCAGTAAATGGCAAGTTTACTACTCGCCAAAAACAAGTTTATAATGCCGTATTGCATGTAATGAACGAAGCTAAAAAATTATTAAAACCAGGCGTAATGCTAATGGAATATCAAGCGCAAGTGGGTTTAATAATGGAAGAGCAATTGGTAAAATTAGGCTTACTTACTGCTGACGATATAACCAAGCAAAATCCAAATTGGCCAGCCTATAAAAGGTATTTTATGCATGGAACCAGTCACTTTTTAGGTATTGATGTGCATGATGTAGGCATGCGTTACGAGCCAATGAAAGCAGGCATGACATTTAGCTGCGAACCGGGTATTTATATTAAAGAAGAAGCAATTGGAATTAGGTTGGAAAATGAAATTTTAATTACCGAAAATGGTTGTTTAGATTTAATGAGCCATATTCCAATTGAAGCGGATCATATTGAAGAGTTGATGAATGGGTAGCAATCATGTCGACAAGCTCAATGACCAATATGCAAAATGCAATTGGCAAAATAAAATGATGTTGAGCGGTCATGTCGAGCGGAGTTGAGACATTTATAGCGGGTTCTCGACTTCGCTCGAACTGACAATGTATTGGAATTAAATAATTTTCCCGCAGATTGCGCTGATTTACGCTGAAAAAAATCTGCGTTAATCTGCGTAATCTGGGGGAAAAAAAATGAACAGAAAAACACGTCATTGCGAGCGAAGCGTGGTAATCTAATGGTAACAGAGAGATTGCTTCGTTACTCGCAATGACGATAAACTTGAATAAACTTGATAGACATAGATAAAGCATTTAACGATAAAAACCCAAGGCTATATAAATTATTGCCAGGCTTTTTTATAAATTGGATAAAAAGAATTGTTCATCAAAAAGAAATAAACCAATTTGTAAAAGAAAGTGAAAACGGAACTGCTATTCAGTTTGGAGCAAATGCAGTAATTGCCTTAGGAGCCAAAGCAACATCAATTGGGCTAGAAAATATTCCAAAAAGTGGCGGTGTAATTATAGCTGCTAATCATCCTTTGGGCGGTGCTGACGGCTTGGCTTTTATTGGCGAAGTAGGCAAAGTTCGCAGCGATATAAAATTTATTGTAAATGATTTATTGATGCAATTTAAAACGCTTGAAGGGGTGTTTGTGCCTGTAAATAAACATGGAACCAATACCAAACAAAACTTGCAACGCATAGAACAACTTTATAGCGAAGGACATTGTATTTTAATATTTCCAGCAGGTTTATGTAGCCGCAAACAAGACGGGAAAATTATTGATTTACCTTGGCAAAAAAGCTTTATTAGTCAAGCAGTAAAATACAATTTAGCCATTATCCCAACATTTATTGAAGCTTATAACAGTAACTTTTTTTACAACTTAGCCAATATCCGCAAAAAACTAGGCATAAAAGCCAATATAGAAATGTTTTTTTTGGCCAACGAAATGTTTAAACAAAAAGGTAAAACCATTCAATTTACTTTTGGACAAGCTATTTTGCCAAATACATTTAACAAAACAAAAAACACGTATGAATGGGCTCAAACTTTAAAAAGGTTTATTTATAAACTACAGGAAAATCCAAAAGCCGTTTTTGAAAAGTAATATAAGTATCAAAAATACCTATATTTACCTATTTAGCTTAATTACAAACAAATACAAATAAGCCTATTAAATTACATACTCATTTAGCAACTTATTTTTTTATTTTTTTAGGTTTTACTTACCAATTGCAAATATTTTTTTACATCTTGCAACTATTATACGATTGAATGCAGCCGATAGTTGATAAAATAGATAGAACACTCCTAAAAAGTGAGCTTACAGCCGAAAGATTTGTAAGACCAACCAATAATATTACCAACGAAATTTACATTTTTGATGGCAATAGTGCTACAAACTTAATGCTTGAAGTAGGAAGATTGCGCGAAGTATCATTTAGAGAAGCAGGTGGAGGTTCGGGCAAAAGTGCTGATATTGACGAGCATGACACGGGAAAATACATTTACAAACAATTAATAGTTTGGAACCCCGAGGATGAAGAAATTGTAGGCGGCTACCGTTATGCTATTTGTAGCGATGTAGTGGATGAAAACGGAATTTACCACCTTTCAACTGCTGAAATTTTTGAATACAGCGATAAATTAAAACACGACTATTTTCCCTACACCATTGAATTAGGAAGAAGTTTTGTTCAGCCTCAATACCAACCTTCGTTAGATAATAGAAAAGGGCTTTTTAGTTTAGATAATTTGTGGGATGGATTAGGTGCTTTAACGGTATTGCATCCTCACATAAAATACTTTTTTGGAAAGGTTACCAATTATCAGCATTTTAGCAAAGAAGCAAGAGATTATATTTTAGCATTTATGGATTATTATTTCCCAGAAAATGAGGGGTTAATTAATATTCCTAATCCACTAAAAACTGAAACAGATTGTACCGAATTCTTGAAAAATATAAAAGGACTTCCATTTAAAGAAGGACATTTGTTTTTAAATAAAACGGTTCGTTCGTTAGGCGAATACATTCCGCCCTTGTTTAACAATTACATGAACTTAAGTCCAACTATGAAAACCTTTGGAACTGCTGTAAACAGCCACTTTGGTTATGTGGAAGAAACAGGAATTATGGTTACCATTGACGATATTTATCCAACTAAAAAAGACAGACATATCAAAAGTTTTGTGTCATATTTGGATGATAACAAAGAAAATATTTAAAAATAAACAAGCGAATTAAATTATTGTAATTGCTTAAAAACAAATAACATCTCTCTACCCATTTCGCTCACTTTTTCTAAATATTTTTCATTTTCTAAATCGGTATCATCATAGGTTTTAGGGTCTAAATAAGGTAGTGAAATTCTTTTGAATGCACCCGCCACTAACGGGCAGCCTTTATCGGCCGAATTACAAACCATGATGGCTATGAAATTTTGTTGAGGATTATAGCTTTCGTTATATACTTTTGAATATAAAATATCCATTGTGTCGTCATTTTCACCCAATTTGATATGGTATTTGGGGTTTAAAGTTTCATCAAACGCATTTACATCAAATCCAAAATCTTTAAGCGCATTCACCATTCTAATATTAAATGCTGTTGCTTCTGTTCCTCCTGAAAAAGTATAAATATTTTTTATCCCATAATGCAATGCTGAAACTTTTAGCCATAGTTGTCCTAACTGGCTTCTGCGCGAATTATGGGTACAAATAACTGTTAAATCGGCTCGGCCAAATTGCTCCATACTTTCGTTAATAATTTTAGCCAAATCTTTTAACTCTTGCTTTCGGCTTTCTGGTATTAAATCAAACTCTAGTTCAAGTTTGGTAATGGTTTTTTGTAAATTATTATACAAGTTCATTTTTATACAATTTTTGTTTTAAGTAGTAAGCAAATTTTACCAATAAAATTAATGCTGGAACTTCAACCAACGGACCAATTACTCCTGCAAAGGCTTGTCCGCTATTAATTCCAAACACTCCAATTGATACAGCAATGGCCAATTCAAAATTATTGCCTGAGGCAGTGAAAGAAATAGCTGCATTCTCAGCATAATTTGCTCCAGAAAACTTGGCCACAACAAATGCTAGTGTGAACATAATTGCAAAGAAAATTACTAAAGGAATGGCTATTCTAATCACATCCAAAGGAATGGAAACTATCATTTGACCTTTGAGGCTAAACATAATAACAATGGTAAACAATAAAGCTATTAAAGTTATTGGTGATATAGTTGGAATAAATTTTTGGTTGAACCATTGCTCGCCCTTTGTATTGGTTAAAACTAATTTGCTAATTAGAGCCAAGGCAAATGGAATACCTAAATAAATACCCACTGTTTGTGCTATTTCGGTAATGGTAATATTAATACTTAATGCTTTGATACCAAACAAAGGCAGCATAATTTCCAAATAAAAGTAGGCATATAAACTAAAAAAAAGTACTTGTAAAATACTATTTATTCCAACTAAACCAGCTACATATTCTCTATTTCCACCAGCTAGTTCGTTCCAAACTATAACCATGGCAATGCATGGCGCAAGCCCAATAATTATTAAGCCTGTCATGTAATCAGGATAATTTTTTAAGAAAAAAGTAGCTAATAAAAACATCAAAAAAGGACCAATAATCCAAGTAATAAAAAAGGAAACGAAAAGCAGTTTTTTATTAGCAAATAAGGATGGAATTTTTTCGAACTTTACTTTGGTTAGAGGCGGATACATCATTAAAATTAAACCAACAGCCAATGGTAAATTAGTAGTTCCGTTTGAAAACGAATTGATAAAATTAGCCGAATTAGGAATAAAATAACCAATAGAAACGCCTATTGCCATTGCTAAAAATATCCATAATGTTAAATATTGGTCTAAAAATCCTAATCGTTTTTGTTTGCCTATGGTTGTTTTTGTATTCATTGTTTATTTATCATTTGTATGATTCGTCATTGCGAGGCACAAAGCAATCTTATTGTGATTCCGATTTGTCGGAAGCTTCGTAATCGCAATGACGCTCCGTCAAGCAGCGCTTCCCCTTAGTTTCTAACCAACTTTGTAATTTAAATTTGGTTGCCAAGGAAAGGGGATTCCTTCTGAATGACGGCAAAGTTAACTTGTTCTATTTGTTAATCTTAACAACAACCACCTCCAGGTGTGCAGCTGTTTTCGATTTTAGCTATTTCTTTTAAATTAACTTTTAGTTTTTCAGTTGGTATTCCGCATTTATCCTGAGCCAAGCAATTGGTTTGTTTATTTACTAATAAAAAATTAGTTCCGTTAAAATCAATATTAAACTTGCCAATGGTTTCAGTTTGGTATTCCACTTCTACCTCATAATCACCAATGTTTAACACCTTTTCCGACAATTGAATAATGTTTAACAATTTTTGTGGAGCCAGTCTATGATCAAAATCGTTAGCTTCCCAAAGCTGAAAATTAATAATCTTTTCTATTCTAACCGTTCCACCACAATCAATAAAATGCTTAGAAATTTCACCCACTTCGGTTACATGAAAATGAGCGGGAACTTTAGTGCCATTAGGCAATAAAAAACTTACTTCTGACAGTGAGTTTAACTTTTCTTTTACTTCTGAAAGTTTCATAATTTTGAATTTAAAGTACACATTATCGACTAACAACAGTTAGTTTCTTTGTTTTTGATATGAGTTGTTATGTGAGCAAAAAATGCCTCCAAAATACTGAGCGCATCAGGATTTAAACAGTAACAAATTGCTGTTCCTTCAATATTTCCTTTAATAATTCCCGCGTTTTTTAGCTCTTTTAAGTGTTGCGAAACTGTAGGTTGTGCCAATGGCAAAACATTTACTATATCGCCACAAATACAAGTATCAACTGATAGCAAATACTCAATAATGGCAACGCGGGCAGGGTGTCCAATGGCTTTAGCCATGGCTGCAATTTGATTTTGTTTATCGGAAAAATGTTCTGTTTTACTTGCTCCCATTTAGTATATTACAATATTGCAATATTACGATAATTTATTATAATAAAAAGTATTTTTAAAAAATTAGTAAAAAAATTAGCTATTGGCTATTGGCTATTTTCATGATCGAAATAACCTTTAGATTTGATATTTCCAGTAAAAAAATTTAAGAATAAAACAATAAAAAACAGAAATAGAAAGGCCTGACTACTTACTAAAAATTTTCCCCAAGTAGTAATTGGAAAAAAATCGCCATAGCCAATAGAAGTAGACGTAATAACGCTAAAATAAATGGCATCAAACCAATGTAAAAATGGTTTATTTAAATAATCTCCTAACGAATAAAGTACTGCGAAAGAAAAAACAATTTCGAAGTAATTAAAGAACAGCAATATCATGGAACGCTTATACGATCGCGGCCTTGAAAAAGAATCTGAAGCAAAAATAAGTGTGGGTATATAAAATAATGTTTCAATTAAAAAATAAACCATTATGCCAATAATTACCTCATTAGTTAGCCAATTGTAAGACAAAATAAATAAAGGCAGTATTACTTTTATAATAACGTAGGCATCTAAATACAAATCTTGGTATTCATGGCCTTTTTTACTTGCCAATTGCTTAATATATAATCCAGGAAAAAACAACTGAGAAGCTGATAAAATTAACCTAACAATTTTTTCAATTCCATTATCATCTTGGTGGTGATTATGCCAAATGGAACTGATATTGTGAATCCTTTTTTGAATTGGACTAACAGCAGAAATTGTTTTAGCATTATTACCCAAAAAAAGTTTCTTTACAATACGTTTCATAATTAGTAAGCAATTATTGAGGTTTAGCTTTCTTATCCTTTATTACCAAATAACGCTCATCTACCCCTTTTCGGGTTAAGTAAATAAAAGTATTTTCAGCCTTGGTTCTTGCCCAAGGAGTTTTGCGCATAAAGGTTAAGGCCGATTTGATAGAGGGATTTATTTTAAAACAATTGGCGGGTATTTGTTCATACAATTTTTCCCAACCATAATACAATTGAAGATAAGTAATAATGGTTTCTAAAGTATAACCGTGTAGGGGATTGTTTTTTTGTAAATCTGTCATAACTAAAAGCAAATATAATCTTTATGTAAAACCACTTTTAAAAATTATTCAAGTCAGTATTTTTTATTAATCCAATCACCAAAAATTACCATGCACCATATACATTAATTACTACATTTGTTTAAATGAAAATACAATTTTTAGGTGCAGCACAAACGGTAACAGGAAGCAAACATTTGCTTACTACAGTTGACAACAAAAGTATTTTATTAGACTGCGGTTTATTTCAAGGAAAAAGAAGTGGCGAAGGCGATAATAATAGGGTTTTGGGGTTTGAAGCAGCTAGTATTGATTATTTAATTCTTTCGCACGCGCATATTGACCATTCGGGTAATATTCCAAATTTGGTAAAACAGGGTTTTTCAGGACCCATTATTTGTACACCTGCTACCGCAGATTTGTGCAAAATAATGCTTTCTGATAGTGCTCATATACAAATAAACGACTTAAAGTTTGTAAACAAAAGAAGGATAAAAAGAGGCGAAGAACCACTTGAACCACTTTATGATATTGATGATGTGGAGCAAGCTTTAAAACAAATTGTATCTGTGCCATACTTACAAGAATACGAAGTTTGTAAAAATGTTTGGGTTAAATTTACAGATTCGGGCCATATTTTAGGAAGTGCTGCAGTTAACTTAAAGTACAAAGAAAACAACAAAACAAAACATTTAACTTTTACAGGCGACATTGGCCGTTATAATGGTTCTATTTTAAAAGACCCACAACCCTTTCCTCAAGCTGATTATATCATAGCTGAATCAACTTATGGAGATAGATTGCACAGCAACAATACCATGAGCGAAGAGCAACTTTTAGAAGTAGTTCACAATACTTGTGTAGTAAAAAAAGGCAAGTTAATTATTCCAGCCTTTAGCCTAGGTAGAACCCAAGAAATAGTATATGCACTTGACCAATTAGCAACACTAAAAAAACTACCCAAAATAAATGTTTACGTAGATAGCCCTTTATCTATAAATGCTACTAATATTATGCGTGAACATGAAGAATGTTTTAATGAAGACATATTAGCATACATGAAAAAAGATGATGATCCATTTGGATTCAATAATCTTATTTATGTTCAAAGTGTGGAAGATTCAAAAAAACTAAATGAGGTAAAAGGACCTTGTATTATTATTTCAGCATCGGGCATGATAGAAGCAGGACGTATAAAACACCATGTGGCTAATAATATTGGAAATACTAAAAACACCATTTTAATAGTAGGTTATGCTGAACCACATTCTACAGGTGGTAAACTACGCAATGGAGATAAAACAATAAAAATATTTGGTGAAGAACACCAAGTATATGCCGATGTAGTTATTATGGATTCTTACAGTGCACATGGCGATTACCAAGAAATGATTCAGTATTTAGATTGCCAAAATAAGGGTAAAGTTAAAAACATCTTTCTAGTACATGGCGAATACCCAACGCAGGTTCACTATAAAGAACATTTATTAGATGCAGGATTTAAACATATAAGCATTCCTGCTATGAATGATGTAGTAATATTGGAATAAAAAAAGCCTCTTAATCAATACGATTAACACCGCAAAAGTCAAACATCTTCCTTTTTAAGCATTAAACATTGCTGAACAAAAGCTATTTGAACACTCCATTTCATTAAAAATCCTAAAAGCATTTTACTAATATTAAGGATAATGAAAAAACCACACACAAATTTTGTTCAAAAAAGTATGGTTATAAAGTACCATATATGGTACTTTATAACCATATAGATTAAAGCCGATTAAAAATATAAACTACTGAAAAGTAATGTATTATATTTTTAAGTAAAAATTTTACATGTGTAGTATTGCTATTCATTAATAAATAAATCAGATTCGAACGTTTTAAAAAATACCAATAAATAGGTATTTTTTTATAATAAATTATTCCATTATTTGAATAAATAATAAACAATATATAACAATGAGAACAACTAAAACAACCAAACCAATTACCATTTTACTTTTTGCCATTTTACTAATAAATGCATGTGGTAAAGATTGCCCTGACAGTAAACCCATAGAAAGAGGAGTAGATAAAAGCTACTTACCTTACATTATTCCTTATAGCGATAACAGTACCCGTTTATATTTAAAAAACGGCACTGATACATTAGTTTTTAAAAGCCAAGGTTTAAAAGAAACAAAAACCCTTAAAGGAACCGGAGAAGGAAGCTGTGACAAATACAATTTGCAACAGTTAAATCTTAAAATGGCTGCTAACGATACGGATTATTTTCAGATTAATTTCTATGCGCGCAAGTTAGGAGATCCTATGGTGAATTTTGAAATAGTTAATAGTAAAGAAGTTATTATAACAGATGTTTATCAATACTTTTATGATTATTTTAAAATCTATATAAACTCGAAACCAATAAACAAAATAAACATATTAAACTTTACTTACGATTCAGTAAATATTTTAAAACCTTATCCAAATCTTTCAATCTATACAAAGCCGAATGTAGGCATAATAAAAATAGAGACATCAAATAATATTTACGAATTAATAAAATAAAAGACTATGAAAAAAATAATTTTAATAGTGTTAATAATATTGCTCAATTTATTTAATACAAAAGCAAATTCAGATAGTTTAATCTTTAAAATAGATAGTGTTTGTATTACTGATGTTAGTGAAATTAATGATTCAACATTTGAAAAATATGAAGAGTGTTCAGTTATTGAATCAAATATTAAAGAAGTAAAAAAGACAAAAAATTTAAAAGAAGATAAAGCAGTTAAATTAGGATCTAAATCTAAACCAGCAAATTGGTTCAGTGATGCTTGGGATGCATTTACCGATTTGTTTAAACCAGTTTGGGGGCTTTATACCGAAGATGGATATAGACAAGAAGGCCCATATTTTTTGTTCGACAGAAAATTAGATGGACCAACTTATGTTCAAATTCAAATGCAACAAGTACAAGATAAAATTAAATAACTAATAAAAACTAAACATTATGAAACAAACCAAAACATTTACAATTTTACTTTTTGCCATTTTATTAATAAATGGATGTAGTAAAGATTGCCCTGACAGTAAACCCATAGAAAAGGGAGTAAATAAAAGCTACTTACCTTACATTATACCTTACAGTGACACTAGTACACGACTATTTTTAAAAAATGGAAAAGACACCTTACTTTTTAAAAGTCAAGGTTTAAAAGAAACAAAAATTTCTGAAAGTGCGAGTGAAGGAAACTGCGACAAATATAATTTACAACAATACAGCCTAAAAATGGCAGCTAGTGATACTGACTTTTTTGAAGTGAAATATTTTGCGATAAAAACTAATGTACCTAAAGTTCAATATTTATGTCATAATCTAGAGACAAATAAAATAGATGATAGTCGTTATATTTATTTCTTTCAATTAAAACAGCTTAACACCCTCAATTATACATACGATAGCGTTTCTATTTCTCCAAATAAATATGGTGATACTGTTTATACGAATTTAAAATTTGGTATACTTCGAGTTAAGGATTTTAATAATATTTATGAATTAATAAAATAAGACCATGAAAAAAGTAATCATAATAGTTTTAATAATATTCCTCAATTTATTTAAAACTAGAGCAAATTCAGATAGTTTAACCTATAAAATAGATAGTATTTATATTACGGGCGTTAACGAAATTAATGATTCAACATTTGAAAAACATAAAGAATGTTTAGATTATAAACCTAACCTTAAAGAAGTAAAACAAACGAATAATTTAAAAGAGGATAAAATTGTTAAATTAGAATCTAAATCTAAGCCGGAAAATTGGTTTAGCGATGCTTGGGATACTTTTACCGATTTATTTAAACCTGTTTGGGGTCTTTACACCGAAGATGGATATAGACAAGAAGGCCCTTATTTTTTATTTATGAATAATTACAACAAACTTAACTTGTAAATTCATACAATAATAATCAAAATATTAAATAACTAATTAAAACCAATACACTATGAAACAAACCAAAACATTTACAATTTTACTTTTTGCCATTTTACTAATAAATGCATGTGGTAAAGATTGCCCCGACAGCAAACCCATAGAAAAGGAAGTAGATAAAAGCTACTTGCCTTATATTATTCCTTACAGCGATACCAGCACACGCTTGTTTTTAAAAAATGGAACTGATACACTACTTTTTAAAAGCCAAGGTTTAAAAGAAACTAAAACCCTTAGAGGTGCCGGAGAAGGAAGTTGCGACAAATATAATTTGCAACAGTTAAGTCTTAAAATGGCAGCTAGCGATTCGGATTTTTTTGAAGTTAGCTTTTTTGCTAAAGCAAATTCATCTTTAAATTATGGTAATTATAATTTTAATTACCAATTCATATCAAAAGAAATTTTTGATGATGCCTTGGTTCTATATTACCCACCAGTAATAAAAATAAATATTTTAAATACTGTTTATGACACAGTAAATGTAGTGCCTTTAAAACCTAATGGCAACATATATTCAAAAAAGTATATTGGAATAATAAAAATTGAAACATCAAATAGTACTTATGAATTAATAAAATGAAATTATGAAAAAGACAATCGTAACAGTATTAATAATATTGCTTAATTTATTTAATACAAAAGCAAATTCAGATAGTTTAACCGTTAAAATTGACAGTGTTTATAATACAGAAGTTAGTGAAATTAATGATTCAATAATTGAACCACATGAAGAATGTTTAAATTTTGAAAAAAAATTAGCAGAAGAAAAGTGCAATAGCAGTTTAAAAAAGAATGGAAATATAAAGTTGAAGACAAAGCTCAAGGCCGCGAATTGGTTCAGTGATGTCTGGGATGCTTTTACCGATTTATTTAAACCAGTTTGGGGGCTTTATACCGAAGATGGATATAGACAAGAAGGCCCCTATTTTTTATTTGACAGAAAATTAGATGGACCAACTTATGTTCAAATTCAAATGCAACAAGTACAAGAAAAAATTAAGTTATTTCCTAAAAGCAGCGAACGTGAAATTTACAAAGAAATATTTAATTTAGCAGGCACCACTACTATAGATAATTGTAATGGTGTTATAGTTCCTCACCCTTGGGATGGAAGTACCATGTGTGGCGCAGCAGCAAGGGCCAAGGCAAGTGCATTTGTATATTTGGTTGGGTTGAATGGAACTGGAGGAGCTTTAACAAATACTGAACGCGAAGGTTATAGAGATAGGGCATTAGCCTATTTAAGAGATGTGAAAATTCAAGGCTTAAATAAATATTTGTTAAACCAATAAAACAAAAAAATTATGAAACAAAAACTAAAATTACTACTAAGCATAACTACAATGCTTTTTATTTTTAAAGGCTGTAAACCTGATCAAAAATGTGACGAAAGTATAAATTACAAGTATATATATGATTACGATATTAGTAAAATACCATATAAAGATTTTTCTGTATTAACCTTTCTAGATAAAAAGACAGGAGATACACTTATTTTTACAGGAGGCGGTTATCAATCTGGTTTTGATTCTTATTCAACAGCAGAAGAATGTCCTAAGCAATTTAAATTACAAAGAATGTTTATTGTTTTTCAATGTAACAAAAATACCGATCAAATTGTGGTTTCAAATTTTTTTGAAGCACCAAACGTGACTAAAATTAATTTTAGTTACAAGAATAATAATAAGACTGTTTTTCCTGGCTCAATTAGTTGGCCTTTTTCTTATGATTCAATAAATATTGAAGGTAAATACTATCACAACATAGAAGACTTTACAACTATAAACTCTACGGTAGATATTGGTTTTTTATATAATTTAAATGAAGGAATAATAAAATTAATATATCCACCAACTAAAGACACTTTAAACCTAATTAATATACAACTATGAAAAAGATTTACTCATTATTTTTGGTGCTATTTATGGTAATTAGCGCTTTTGCCAATGAACCAACTGAACCTAAAATTAATAAAAAACATCAACCAAAATTAGCACATAGTTATGTTAAAGCCCTGCTAGCGCAAGCAAAAATCCAGTAACGCTAACGCACGCATTTGGCGTGTGATTGTAACTAAAGCAATCATAATTTTACCACAATTACCATAATAAATTTACAGGTAATAATCCTTTCCCTCCAGCATAATCTATTGCACTTGAATAACGCCAATGATGTTGTTCATCAACAAAACCAGAAATTACAGGATTATTGTGAATATAATTAACTTTTTGTTCTATAACCTCATTACTCCATAGTTCTATTGGCTTGTTATGGTGTTGCCAAAATTGTTTATTTTTTACATTACTACTTTTTTTTGCTGCCCTTTCAAACATCCATAACAACCATTCCTTTCTGCTTTCTTGTGGGTTGGTTGCTATATCTTTACTAAGTTGCTTTGATGTAAATTCTTTAAATTTACCTAATACTATTGCCGGGTTATTGTTTTTAGCACTAAATATTAAGTGTATATGGCTTGGCATTATACACCAACAATATAATTCCATTCCAAAATTTTTTATACAATGGTTTAAACTATCTATAATAATTTGAAAATACTGTTCTCTTACAAACACATCAATCCAATATACGGTAGCGAAACTTACAAAGTAAATTCCTTCTTTGTTATGAAATTTATATTTTCTACTCATTGTAACAAAAGTATAAAATTATTTAATCTTATTAATGATGCTTTTGCTAGTTTATACACGCCAAATGCGTGCACAAGCGTTGCAAGCAAAAATTCTGTAACGCTAATGCACACATTGGGCGTGTGCTAGCTAACGGATTATACTACTACTCAATAGTAGTAGACAATAATATTAAACTAAAAAAACCATGAGTGTAATACATTAGTTTAAAAAAAACTCCTCCAACTTGGAGCGGGCAAATGCTAAATAGCAATTTGTCCCTCCAGTTTGGAGCGGGTTATTGTTAACTCGCAATTAGTTCCTCCAATTTGGAGCGGGTAATTGCAAACTTGCAATTTGTTCCTCCAGCTTGGAGTGAGTAATTGCTAACTAGCAATTGGTTGCGCCAACTTAAAGCAACAAAAAAGTATCTTTTTATCAATAAAAATAAACAAAAAACACCTAAAAAAACGTTATTAAAATTTAAAAAGTAAAAAATTTATGACTACACTAACAAAAGCAGAAAGATTCAGAAACAGTATTTTTATTGGTTTACTAAACGATGGGGTAACCATAGCCGAAAAATACAACTTAGTAACCTTAAAATTAAACGATGGGGTTTCTAAAATTAAAACAAGCATTTTAAAATTAAACGAACTGTATGCTTTAGCAAAAAAAAATGGCAACACCGAAGTGTTAGAAGAACTTGATGAAAGAAGAGACAAGGCCATAATAGGTATTAAAAGTTTAACAGAGGCGTATTTAAATCATTTTGATGTGTTAAAAGTAAATGCAGCTAAAAACATTTTAATTACTTACGAAAAATATGGAAAACGAATAGATAAACTAAATTACTTAGCCGAAACCGAAGCATTAAGAAGTTTTATAAATGATTTTGATACAGACACAAAATTAAAAGGAAATGCCACGTTACTTAATTTAACCGATTGGTTATTAGAATTAAAAGCAGCAAACGAAGATTTTAACAGCATTTACCTTAACAGAAATAAGGAGCTATCAGAACAGCCAGACCAAAACCTAAAAAACTTACGTGGACCAGCCCTTGAAGAATTTACTTTATTTTACAACTTAGTTACTGCATACAATACCATTAACCCAAATACTGATTATGCCAAATTATTAGCAGAGTTAAATGAATTGCTAATTAAATACAACGCAACAGTACCTAAGTACAAACCCAAAACAGAAGAACCTGAAAAAAAATAATCAAATAAAAAGCCCTATAAACAATTAGTTTATAGGGCTTTTTTGTGGAACTATATAAGTATTGATTATTGGTTTGGGTCAAACAAAACTACTAATACCATTTTGATTTACGAAATAGGCCAATGGGTTGGGTGTAAATCTTAGATGGTATTATGCCGCAAAAAATAAATTGGACTAAAATACACATCAAAGCGGTATAACATAAAAAAAGCCTCTTAATCAAATTGATTAACACATCAACAATTAAAAGTTTTACGATTATTTTTAGTGGTTAACTTGGTTGCAGCAGCAAGAAATAATTTAAAAAATACCTGAACCAATAAGTTAATTAACTACTCAATAGTGGTGGACTTTAACTGGGAACGATAAGAAGAAAAAATACTGGATTTGG
The DNA here is from genome assembly GCA_041730515.1 of Methylacidiphilales bacterium. Taxonomy (GTDB): domain Bacteria; phylum Bacteroidota; class Bacteroidia; order UKL13-3; family UKL13-3; genus JAAFJM01. Next base: position 19,306 of record JBGSBN010000003.1, read on the forward strand.
ATACAAAGCCAATATAAATTCCTTTATCAACTACGGGTAAATTCCATGCACCTGTTTCGTCAAAAACCTTCATTACACTTTCCATACTTTGATTGGCCAAAATAACGGCAGGTGCTGGATTCATTAAATCACGAACTTTAACCTTTTCATAAAGTTCAGTTTTAAATATCAACTCTCTAATATTATCCAAAACGATAATGCCCAACAATTTATTTGAATCATTTACCACAGGAAAAATATTTCTTTTTGATTGCGCAATAATATTGACCAAATCGCCCAAATTTAAGTTAGCTGAAACAGATTGAAAATTGGTTTCAATTAGATTGGAAGTAGAAATAGTAGCCAAAATATTTTGGTCTTTATCGTTGGTAAAAATTTTTCCACTTAAAGCTAATTTTTTTATATCCATTGAGTAGGGTTCAAAATACTTAGAAATAGCAAAACTAATAGACGAAACAATCATCAAAGGAATCATTAAAGTGTAGCCCCCTGTTATTTCAGCAATTAAAAATATAGCAGTTAATGGTGCATGATATATACCACTTAAAATACCTGCCATACCAACCATGGTAAAATTACTTTCGGGCAAATTGGTAATACCAAGCATGTTTAATAGTCGAGAAAAAAAGAAACCCAAATATGCACCAACGAAAAGGGAAGGTGCAAAATTGCCCCCATTTCCGCCACTTCCAAGGGTTAAGGCTGTGGCAATTGATTTAATAAAAATAAGTAAGCCAACACAAAGTAAAACTATTACCTCATTATTTTTAAAGCCTTCTAAAAAACTATTATTTAGTAAATTGCTTGGCTGCTGCATGGCCAAACTTTTTATGCTTTGATAACCCTCGCCAAATAAAGATGGAAAAATAAAAATAAGACCCGCCAATAATAATCCACCTATAAAAATATTGATGAAAATTTTTGACTTTCGTTTACTAAATATGTTTTCTATTTTGGAGAAAGTACGCGAATGGTAAACGGAGATAAGCCCTGCAAACAAACCTAACAAGATGTATTGAGGCGTATTGGCATAGTTAAAAGGCTGTTGCAAACTGAAGCTAAGCAAAATATCATCTTGCAAAATAATTTTTGAAATAAGCGCGCCAGTAGCAGCAGAAATAATTAAAGGAGTAAAAGCAGAAATACTAATATCAACCAAAAGCACTTCTAATGCAAACAAAACACCTGCAATGGGAGCGTTAAAAATAGCACCAATTCCGGCAGCAATGCCACAAGCCAAAAGCAGTGTTCGTTCGTTATAACTTAAATTATAGGTTTTAGCATAATTACTACCAAAGGCAGCACCCGTTATTACAATAGGTGCTTCAAGTCCGGCAGAACCACCAAAACCAACTGTTAACGAACTTGTAGCTATTTGGGCATACATCTGTTCTTGTGGTAATAAACTAGATTTTTTTGCAATGGCATAATGAATATTAGCAAGCCCTTTTTCTAATTTTCCTTTAAGTACATGCTTAACAACCAATACAGTTAAAAGAATACCTAGTAAAGGAAAGAACAAGAAAAGGTATTTATAATTACCAAGACCTTTGTAAGTAGAGGCAAGAAAAATGGCATGCACCGCAGTTTTTAATACAATGGCTGCTAAACCAACAGATAGACCAACTAATACACTCGATAATAGAATAAATTGTTTATTAGTAAGTCTAAACTGAATCCACTCAATTATTAAATGTAATTTTTTTATCAGCTTAAATTCCATTGGACAAACTTAACAAGTTAATTTATTTTATCACTTAATTTACCAATATTTACAGTTGGAATAGTGTGTTTTATTCAATGGAATCAACTATTTTAACATCATTATAAAACAAGAAGGCTTGAAGATAAAATTACCAGAAAAAGTTAAAACAAATAGCCAATTTTAGAAAACATGACCATATAAACTCATTTAAAAAACCAACCTAGGCAATATTTTTTTTACCTTTTTTATTTAAGTTGAAACCCAAATTAACAATTAAACTTAAAACAAAAGCAGCAGGAAGCAAAATGGATAATCGAGGCCAAAAGCGTTTCTTAGAACTCACACATTTTTTTACCAACTCAAAACTTGCAATATAATTACTTTGATAGCGCAAACTGAGCTGTTCCTTGTATATTAAAATGGCTTTTTCATAAACATTCATTGGGTTAATAGGTTCTCCATACACAAACCCCCCTGCGGTACGTGGCCCAGCATTGAGGGTAAGTGATTGTTTTAAACTATCTATATTACTCATATCAGTATTTAACTTATTCTCCAGCTCCTGAATAGTTTCTATTCTTAAGTTTTTTCCTTTTAAGTAATAATCACTATTTTCTATATAATTATATATGGCTTTTTGGAAGGTATCAAATAAGTTCCTATTGTAGGAGTATAAAGTAATATTTATGCTATTTATGCTATCTATATATTTGTAGAAAGTATTCTTTTTAACCAAATTATACTCCACAGCAAACAATTTTTCACAAGTAGCTAAGTCTAGTTTAAGTAAACTAGCAAGTTCATCATAATCACCATCCTTTATTAAATTTTTAACATCCATAATTGAACCAGTAAAGTTTATGTCTGTTGGGTTTGCCGGTTTTAATACAAAGGTTGATTTATAAATGGGTGGAGCCGTATATCTTATAATTACTGCAACAGTAAATAATAATGCAGTTATAATTACTAGCCTTTTAGGATTGGCAAATAGGAGCTTAAATGGAAATAATATCCACTTAATTCCTTTCTTAAACAAAAGAAAGAGCTTATAAATAAGAGACTCAATATCAAATTCATCGTCTTGTAATGCGGGTTTATTCATAGGTAGTTAAAGTGCAGGCGAAAGTATTATAAAAAAATAATTTTAGTGTGCTAATTGGTTATATTTTTAGAAAAGTATCATTGAATAAATAAGTATAAATTAATAAGGCAGCTTAATTTTATTTAGTTAATTTTAGTAACAAAAACCTTATAAATAAATAAGTTGCGGTCTTCGTTGGTGCTGGTTTTTGTCAAATCGTTGGTCATTTCAAAAGTGAAAGTAACAGGTTCACCACTAGTTTCAAAATCAAAAACATATTGCGATTTCTTTTCAGATGCAACATAGGAACCAATTTTTTTATTATTAGCGAGAATAATAATTTCAGGAAAAGTATTTTCTGCTTGGGTTCCCCTTGATGTTATTTTAAACGTGTATTTCCCTTTTTCTAAAGGAATAGTATTTGCGTTGAAGCTTTTCCCCCATAAAGGGACTATTTTTTCATTTTCTATATCAAAGTATAACGAAGAATGGAATGTTAGTTGTTTGGTTCCGTGCAAGGATGTATATGGCAAATATAATTGCGTCCATCCATCAAAAAAGTTACTGTCCTCTATTATAGCAAAGTTGTTTTCAAGTGATTTTATTTTTTCAGCACTAAGTTTTGGCGAATTATGCGTTCCTACTAGCCAAAATCCGTATGGATTGGTTAGATTATTGAGGGAATCGAGTATTGCATCCGTATTTTCCCCTAAAAGCAAATTGCTAATATTGGAAACACCAGCATAGTATTGGAATTGCCATGCAGTTTTTATGTTTACAATAGGAATATTTTTTATCTTGTAGTTGGCAATATAGTTGGTTATTTCTCTGAATTGAGTTTTGTTGACTTTGCTGTAATATTTCTTTACGTAAAGCAGGTCTATAGTAGATATGAGAATGAATATAGCCAATAGTATAAAGCGTACCATTTTATTTTTAATTGATTCAATTCCGATTGATAGCATGAGTATGAATGCTGGTAATACTACAATGGTATAACGTGGAACAAGCATAGGAATTGTTAGCAAAGATCTTAAATAAGGTATGAGCAATGTTAAACTTATCCAAATGGAAAGTACCAAAAATAAGAATGTTGGATTAGGTTCTGTATTTTCTTCTTTTTCCTTTGCTGCTTTGTATAAGTAGAGCAAAGTAAAAAACGTTAATAATGGATAGAGGAGGCTATTATTTCCAAAATACTCTTTAAAGTGATCCATTGCAAAGTCTGGTGAAATTCCAACAATCCAAAAGGATTTGATATTGGACATTTCTAGTATGAATGGTATCCAAGGAGCAAAACAAATTACAATAACTAAGAGTGCTAGTAAACAACGTTTGAAAAAAGCGGTTTTTTCCTTGCTTATAGCAAGCCAGTAAATTAATCCTATCACACATTGGGAAATAAAAACAAATAGACCAAAGTAATGGGTATATAGCATCATTAGGGTGAATAAAACGTAAAGTACAAGGTTTTTATCAGTTTGTTTCTTAAAGAACTTAACAAGGTGCAAAAATGATAAACTGGTGAATAGAAAGGCAAAAATGTAACCTCTGGCCTCCTGTGAGTATTGAATATTATAAAAGTTAAAAGCGATAAGCAACGCAGCAATTAAACCTACCTGTCTATTGGCCGTTTCTTTTCCAAGTAAATATAATACCCAAACACTGGTTGTGCCAGCTAGTGCAGGCAATAGTCTGGCTACAAACTCTGTATGGCCAAAAATAGTAAATGCAAATTTTTCAAGTAGAAAAAACAAAGGTGGATGCTGGTCGCAACATTTTAAATAATTAAATAATTCACTTAAGGACTGTTTAGGGTCGGCCTCAATCATGGTATGCAATTCGTCAAGCCATAAGCTTTGAAATGATAGATGATAAAATCGCAGAATAAAAGCAATAGCTATAATGGAGTAGAGTAAAAATTTTTCTAATTTAGTCATATTCGTTTTTGGGTTGTCTTATAATGGTGTAAATAGCTTGTAAATCTTTATTTCTATAGTGTATTAAATTGAGTAATAAAATACCCATAATAAAGAAACCTAAGCAAAGTATGGCCAAGTTTAATAAGCCTAATGCTAAAGTGCTAAACCAACCTAGAATGGCAGTATGCACAATAAACTTTTGGTAAATAAGGTTAGCAGAGGTGATTAGCAATAGTATAAAAACCAATGCAAATACCCTTAAAAACCAAAGTAATAAATCATCACCAAATTCTATAAACGATTTAAAAGCATGCAAAAGTAAATTTTTATAGCCCATTTTCGACTTGCCATTTATTCGTTTGTTTCTATTGTAAACAATACTAGCACGTTTGGTTTTTTGTTTGAGCAAGTATGCCGGAAAATGTATAAAGGAAGTGAGTTGAATGCGTTCAATAATGTTTTGTTTAAGCATACAATAATTACCAAAATTCATTTGTTTACCGGTAATTAGTTTAAAAAGTAGCTTATAAAAAAAATACAATACGCTGAAAATAAGTCCTTCCTTTCGTTTTCCTCTTTTTACCTCAATGATATCATAATCAGATTGCTCCAATAAATATGGAATAGCGTTTGGGTCGTCTTCCCCGTCAGAATCCATTATAATCACATGGCTTTGTTGTAAATTTTTTAAGAATAAAATACCTTGGAAAATAGCTTGTTGATGACCTGCGTTGTACTTTAAATAAAGTGAATAAAAGTGAACATTTTTTGCTTTAACCGAATAGTCTTGTAGTACATTAATTGTATTATCGTTGGAGCAATCATCAACCACTACCACATTAAATTGATAGGGCTGAGTAGCTAATTTCGCTATCAATTCATCCAAAAAAGTAGTAATTATTTCCTCCTCATTAAAACAAGGAGTAATTATACTTATTTGGTTTTTTTTATTTTGGTCTGTCATAACAACAGCAGAAACTGCATTTTTTTGCTGCCAATATATGTATATTTTTTAAATTCATAAGTGGTAGTTATAATTCTTATATTTTTATGGAGGTGTTTGAAATGCGTTATTCTATATATATTCGAAGCCTTGAATTTGCCTTTTGCCCATATATTTAAATCGCAATTATTTAAAAATTCGGTTTGGACGCTTGCCGATGTGGTGTCTTATCCGCTATTAATGATAGTGGCAACGCCTTTTTTTATTAATCAATTAGGGTCTGAGCAATATGGTTTATGGATGCTCATTAACGTAATTGTTCAAGTAATGAATGGTTTAAATTTTGGTTTGGGCGACAGCACTATAAAGGAGGTATCTAAATACAAAGCCACCAATGCATTTGAGCGTTTAAATAGTAGTTTTAACAGGAATTTGTCACTAAGTATTATACTCTTGCTATGTTGCTTAATATTGGGTTTTATAAGTACTAAAGTAATTGCATACAATAATTGGTTTCATATAAAGCCGGCAGATATGCAAAAGGCAATGTTGACTTTATTTTTGTTTGCTTTTTCCGCAGGGTTAAAGTTTGTGGAAATGGTTTTTTTATCTGTTTTTAAAGGTTTACAACGTTTCGACATAGCTGCCAGACTATCTATATTATCTAGGCTTTCCGTTTTGTGTTCATCTATTTTAGTGGTGTGGATGGGTTATGATGTATTGATGATAGTGAAAGTTACTTTATGGGTAAATGCATTTAACTTAATAGTTCAATCGGTGGTTGTACTTAAATACTCTCCCGTGGTAAGTTTAATACCACGCTTTAAAAGGACTAGTTTTGCTGGTATATTTGAAAACAATGGCTGGTATTGGTTACAGTCAGTAATTGCATTATTCGGTTTTTTGGGTGATAGAATTATAATAGGGCAATTGTCTGATTTGAAAACACTGGGTTATTATTCCATTGCAGCTTTGGTAGGAAGCCAAATTCACAATGTTTTACTTACATTTGGGGCATTTTTTTTTCCTAAAGTTTCAGCTAACGAGGCATTACAAAAAGGGTCTAATGAAGTGTACTATTTAGCCAGGTTTTTAATTGCTGGCTTGGGTTGGTTGGTTATAATTGTATTGTTGGTGTTTGGTGGTTTTATATTTCAATGGTGGTTGGGAGAAGCTATATTTGCGCAGTCTTATCGCTACATAAAATTGTATTTGGCTTTTGCATCGGTTATATTGTTAATTATTGTGCCCTATTATTTCTTAAATGGCAGCCAGTTTGTGCGCCTAAATTCTTTGTTTGAGATTGTATTAAGGGGCTCACATATCGTGTCAATGTATTTTTCCTATATTTATTTTGGTATGGAGGGTTTACTATGGGCATTAATTATTACTACCATTTTAAATATTCCCTTTCAGTATTATTTGTTTAATAGGTTGGTTTTAAAAGAACACCACATATTGGAATGTATTTACCCACTATTGCCAGCATTGTTTATAGTAGCACTGGTATTTTCCAATACATTCTGGGTAAGTCTGCTTATATCTTTGTTGACTATAGTTACATTTAATTGGGTGTATTATAGCAAAGCAGCTGGTATGATTAAAAATTTTATGTTAAAAAGCAATGAGCAGAATTAAGTTTAACAAATACAATTGGTTGGCATATTTGTATTTTTTTTTCAATAATGCTGGTTTAGCAGGTGGTTTATTATATACCAATTTGTTAACCCCTTTATTTTATTTATGGCTTTTGGCAAAACGAAAGCAACCAGTATTATACCCGTTTTTTATAATAGTTATTCCTTTTGATATTATTCATATAGTGAATGGGGTAGATTGGCAGCCTTTTATCATCTCTAATTTGTTGTTTTTGAGCACGTATATTTTTGCGGCTTGTTTTAATTACTTTATTCATCATTATAATCGTTTAGAAAACCTTTATAAGGAGTTGCTCATCCTTAACTTTATATTTACCCTTATAGCTTGCGTTGTTTATTTTACTAGTTTTAAAGAATTATTGTGGTATAAAAATAAATTTACAGAATCGGTAGATGGTTTTTACCGCCTGTCATTACTAACCTTTGAAGCGGCCTATTATGCACAAATTTTTGCTCCTGTGGCCTTGTATTATTTTGTTAAAATTTTTCTAAGAAAAAATACAAAGCCGGCCTTTCCAACGCTTGTAATAGTATTTATTTCGCTAATTCTATCTTTATCTATAGGAGTTATTGGAGCTATTATTATAAGTTTTATTACATTATATATTATACATTATAAAAAAATATTCTATAAAAAGAACTTCTTCAATATACTTTTTTTCTCCTTAGTCTTATTTGCTCTAGTTATTCTTTTTTTAGTTATTTTTTTTCCTAATAATGTGTTGATAATTAGAGTAAACAATATTATTTCAGGAGTTGATACTTCCGCTAATGGCAGAACTACAGAGTCTTTTGAAATAGCATGGATGGTAGCAAAAGAAAGGAGTATATGGTTTGGCTCTGGTCTAGGACAGATAAAGGTATTGGCTTACGATATTGTAAAGCGGTATTTTAACTATTGGGGCGATTTAGAAGTGATTCGCGTACCCAATGCGGTTGCAGAAACATTGGCTATTTTTGGCATTTTTGGTATTGTACTGCGTTTTGGGCTCATTTTTTATTTTTTCTTTAAAACCAAAGTAGTTCAGAATTACTACCGCACACTGCTGTTTGTTTTCATTTTTGTCTATCAGTTTACGGGCAGTTATATTACCAGCGCGGTAGAGTATGTAATTTGGGTGTTGGCCTTTTCAAGTGCTTTTAAACAGTTTGATGTGAAGGAGAAAGAAAGCGAACAAATGCTTTAATTTTACATACTTACTTGATATTTTTGCCAAACTTTTTACTTGTTGATTTAGTAAGACTGAAAATATTATATTGCTCCACAAAAAAATTTTGTTTCTTGAAAGTTGCTTTTATTGCTCGCCCTAATTTATACTCCGACCCTGGTGGAGATACTACACAAATATTAAACACAGCCAAGTTTCTTGCTAAACTGGGTGTGGAAGTTGATATCTTCCTTTCTACCCAAACAATTAATTACAACACTTATGATTTATTGCATTTCTTTAATGTAATAACATGTGAAGATTTATTGGGGCATGCTTTAAAATGTAAAGTGCCATACGTACTTTCTACTATATATGTTGATTATCGTGAATATGATAAATACCATAGAAAGGACTTAATTGGACTTATGAGTAAATTTTTGGCTAGCCATCAAATTGAGTATTTAAAAACTTTGGCAAAGTTTTTATTCAAAGGGGAACAGGTAAGTACCTTGTATTATTTTATTAAGGGGCATAAGTCTTCCATAAAATATTTGTTACGCAATGCCGCATGTATATTGCCTAATTCCAATAGTGAATATAAAAGAGTTGTTAAAGACTTCGGGGTTCTCTGTTCTAAGCAAATTGTAACCTATGCAATTGATAAATCAATTTTTTCTGCTACAGATTTATGGGATACTAAGAAAGAAGATTTGGTGTTATGTGTAGGAAGGGTTGAAGGTCGTAAAAATCAATTGAACTTAATAAAAGCGGCCAATTCAAAAAAAACCGCCCTTAAACTGATTGGGAATTTATCTGTAAATCAAAAGTCGTATGTAAATGCTTGTAAACAAGAAGCGGGTCCAACAATTGAGTTTGTTCCATTTATTACCCAAACAGAGTTAACCAACTATTATAAAAGATCTAAAGTACATGTATTGCCAAGTTGGTTTGAAACGGCTGGATTGGCTACCATGGAGGCAGCTGCTATGGGTTGTAATATTGTAATTGCTGATAAAGGTGATGTACGTGAATATTTTGGAGATTTGGCCTATTATTGCGAACCAGAAAATCCAGATTCAATAGCAATTGCCATAGAATTGGCTTTGCGAAACCCTGTAAATAGTGCTTTGCAAGAGAAGGTATTAAATGAATATACATGGGAAAAGGCAGCTGAACAAACTTTAGCAGCATATAAAAAAGTTTTGAAGCATGATTGATTTTGACAGAAAAAAGAAAATGAAAGAGATGTATTTGCCTTACTTATTTACTCATTTTTTATTAAAGGTTTTGTAAAAAGGATAAAATAGCATTGCTTTATAGTGATATTTCAGAATGAAAGTAGCAATTTTAGGTACAAGGGGCATCCCCAATAATTATGGCGGTTTTGAGCAATTAGCTGAATTCCTTTCGGTGGCTTTGCACCTAAAAGGGCATGAGGTTTTTGTGTATAACTCTTCTTTGCATCCTTACCCCGAAAAGGAATTCAATGGAGTGAAAATTATTGTTTGCCAAGATTTAGAAAATAAAATTGGTACTGCAGGACAATTTATTTACGATTATAATTGCATTGTTGATTCCAGAAAAAGAGACTTTGATATTATTGTTCAACTTGGCTATACTAGCAGTTCCATTTGGGGTTTTTTATTACCTAAAAAAGCATTCGTAATTACCAACATGGATGGTTTGGAATGGAAACGTTCTAAGTATTCATTTTTAGTAAAACAGTTTTTAAAGTTAGCAGAGTTTTGGGCAGTAAAATCAAGCCAAGCACTAGTAGCCGATTCAAAAGGAATACAAGCCTATTTAACCCAAAAATATAAGGTTGAACCTTACTTTATAGCTTATGGTGCAAAACCATTTTACGCTCCAAATGAAGCTATTTTACCACAGTATAAACTTATCGCAAAACAATATTATTTATTAATAGCTAGATTAGAACCTGAAAATAATATTGAAACAATTATTAAAGGTTATGTTCAAAGTAATGCAAAAGAACCATTAATAATTATAGGAGCCATAAACCAATATGGTAATCATTTAAAAACCAAATATGCCAATTACAATATTAGATTTGAAGGTAGTATTTACAACCTAGAGGTGTTAAATAATTTGCGATATTTCTGTAAAATGTATTTCCATGGGCATACCGTTGGAGGCACCAATCCATCGTTATTAGAAGCCATGGCAAGTCAGGCATTTATTTGTGCCCATGGCAATGAATTTAACCAATCAGTGCTTGAAAATGATGGCCTTTATTTTTACCATGAAAATGATATTGCACAAATAATAACCTCTCCGCCAGATATGGAGTTGATGGAGGTATTCGTTGCCAATAATTTAAAAAGAATTGAACAGCTATATACTTGGCCTACTATTGTAAATCAGTATGAACAATTGCTTTATTTTAAAAAATAAAATGATTATTTTAGGAAATAAAATTGAACGAGAAATCATTACCACTTTTTTATTGAGTTTGGTTGGACTGAGTGTTTTTTTACCTATTAAAATAAGCAGCGTATTGATTATTATAGCTACCGCTAATAGTTTAATTAACAAGAATTTTATAAATAACCTAAAACAACTATTTATTAATAAAATAAGTATAAGTTTCCTATTATTTTTTGGTCTTATAGTTATTTCTGCGCTTTTTAGTACTAACCAAACTTCAGCCATTAGCAATGTAGAAAGGAGGCTTTCTTTTTTGGTTTTTCCACTTATTTTTTCGGGGGGAGTTACGTTAAATCAAGTTAAAAAAATAGTATTAAGTTTTTGCTTTGGTGCATTTATAGCCTTGTTTTATTGCATAGCTGTAGCCATTTATAAAACAAAAACTACTGAAAATATGGATGCCTTTTTTTATCATAATCTTTCAGCTGCATTAAGTTTAAACGCCATCTATTTATCCATTTACTGTGTATTTAGCATTTTTGCCTTATTGTATTATTATAATGATTTAGAAAAAAACTATAAGATATGGGTTATTATAATGATAATTTTTTTATCAGCAAGCGTAATTTTACTTAGCTCCAAAAACTTATTAATTGTTTTGGTAATAGGCATTTTATTTTTTTTGATAAAAAGATTTAAAACGGGTAACAAATTTTTATTACTACTGCCAATTCTTTTAGTATTATTTACCCAAATAAAACCTGTTAAAGAAAGGTTTTTAATTGAAATAAATGCTAATATGAATGTAATAAAACAAGATACATTTAGGTATGACACACCATTTACTGGCTTAACTTTAAGGCTTGTTATTTGGAAAAACAGCATAACAATTTTAAACGAAAACAATGCTTGGTTGCTAGGAGTAGGAATTGGCAATTTTCAGGATTTACTTAATAAAAAGTATGTTCAAAAAGGAATGTACACAGGCAATGTGCAGCTTGGCGATACTGGCTATTGGGGCTACAATACGCACAATCAATGGGTAGAAACAATGCTTGCATTAGGCATTGTTGGTTTGTTATTACTTATAACCATTTTCTGTTTAATTTTTTATTATTATTTACAACAAAAACAGGTGTTAGGCCTATTCTTATTTTTTATTTTAGTTTCTGTAAGCTTAACAGAGTCAGTTATTAGTGCCAATAAAGGAATTGTATTTTTTACCTTTTTCCTTTTATTATTTAGCAGTTCCTTTCGTAAAATTATTTCGTAACACTACACTAAATTGATTAGATTGATTATGTTTGGTGCAAATAATTTTTGTTTTGAACAATTCAATACCCTCAAATCAAATATTAAATAAAGAAAACCAAGAAAACATTTTTGTTGATAAGCAAACCGGTTTTGATAACCATTCTGGTACTGTTTTATGGAATAAAAACTGTGTTTTAGAAAATAGGTTAGCAAAAATCACCAAACGTATTTTTGATATACTTTTTACACTTTTGGCCTTTTTTTTAATATTATGTTGGTTAATACCACTGTTGGCTCTATTCATAAAATTGAGTTCTAGGGGGCCTGTTTTTTTTATTCAGATGCGAACCGGATATAAAAACAAACCTTTTATGTGCATTAAGTTTAGGTCGATGATGGTTAATGACAAAGCAGATTTGCAACATGCTATCAAAAATGATGATCGGGTTACCGCCATTGGTTACTTTTTACGCAAGTTTAGTTTAGATGAATTACCACAATTCATTAATGTTTTATTGGGTCAAATGTCTATAGTAGGACCACGACCACTCATGTTAAAACATACACAAGAAAATGCCTCGCAAATGAAAAGTTTTATGGATAGGCATAATGTAAAGCCTGGAATTACTGGATTATCGCAAATAAAAGGATACCGAGGCGAAATGTTTGACAAAAGAATGCTTATGAATCGTTTGCGATTCGATTTATTTTATTTGTCAAAATGGAGTTTAATGCTTGATATTTTTATCATTTATAAAAGTATCAATTTAATGCTGTTTGGCGATGAAAAGGCTTATTAACAAACAGCTTTTAATATATTTACTTCCTACTTTATTTTTAGGTGTTTTTTTTATAGCAAAATATCATTCTTCGCCCGTTGGCGATTTTGGAAACTACTACTATGCATCCTATTTCTTACAGCAAGGTAATTGGGGAATTTGGATATATCAACCCTTTAAATTTAATCTGGCTATTTACGATTTAGGGCAACGCCATTTTTTTTTAAACTATACACCAGTGCCTCCTTTGAGTGCCTTATTGTATTTGCCACTTACTTTTTTTTCAATTACAAAAGCTAAAATAATATGGAATAGCCTAAGCTTATTGCTTTTTTTATGGAGTTTATTGCGTTTATGCAATTATTCCAAAGTAGATGTACGACTATTACTCTTAATTCCACTATTGGTTTTTGTACCCCTAAAAAACAATATAATGGAAGGCCAAGCATATTTACTTTTGTTTTTTTTATTGGTTGAAGGGTTTATTCAATACACACAAAAAAATGTTGGTTTAATGGCTTTGTGCTGGGGTTTAAGTATCCATTTAAAAATTAGTCCAGCATTTATTTTATTTTTTTTATGTTTTCAAAAGGATTTTAAGTCATTTAGTTTGGTTATATTTAATATGCTATTGCTTACAATAGTATCATTGCCATTCATTGGTTTTGATGTTTGGCAAAACTATATTTTTAAAATATTGCCTCGTTTATACAATGGCGAAATCAATCATGCTTATGCTTACAATTACCAAAGTTTTCAGGTAATGCTTAAAACTATTTTGGTGCCAGATTTATTGCATAATGCAAATGCTAATTGGAACAATAGTCTTTTGTATATTCAATTATTGATGTGCTTTAAAATAGCCATTTATGGACTGGGCATTTTATTTAGTTTTTCAGTAAGTAATAGCAGTGCACAAAAGTTTAGTGTTTGGTTGATTATTTCATTGTTGGTTAGCGGATATGGTAATACTTTTAGTTTATTATTATTACTTATTCCCATATTTCATTTTGGCAACAAATGGGCGTTTAACGATTACCGATTTATGCTTGTTTTGGGTTTAATATTGGTAATTGCCAATTTGCCACTTGGTGCCTTAAAAGATTTACCTGTTTTTTTGAAATTTTCTCGTTTTTGGATATTGTTAGTTTTGTTTTTATTTGTTTACTACACTAGTAAAATAAAAGTAAAGCCTTATTATTTAGTACTATTGGTAATGCCTTTTGTTTTTATAAGGAGTGTTGCTTATAGTGCCCAAAATTATTTGTTCCGTAAAGAAGAAGCCTTTTTAATATACGATTTTGAATTGAAGCCCAAAGCTATTCAGATTAGCTATTTCGATATAAACGGCCCCGCAACTAAAACGATTCCCTCCCATTTAGTATGGAACAAAACACAATATTTTTATACAAATTCAAATCAAGATAAACATGCCAGTTATTGTAAACTAAATGATAGTTTGTTGATATATTTATCTGATGAAAATAGAGGCGTAGGTTTTAATACTTTGCGCATTAGCAAAATCAAAAATGAGTAAGTGGAGAACAATATTTACCATCCATACTGATATTATTGACAGAAATGTTGGTCTTGATATTGTGCGCGGTATAGGGCTATTGATGGTGTTTTTTGGGCATAGCATACCTGTTTTTGGTTCCTATTTCCCTTTTATAAATGTGTTTTCTCATTTATTCAGAAATGGTATAGAGTTGTTTTTTGCTTTGAGTGGGTTTTTAATCGGAAACATTTTAATTAAACAGTTTGTAAGCAGTACCGATTATTCATCACAAAACTTGTTCCTTTTTTATAAACGCAGGTGGTTTAGGACATTGCCCTTGTATTATTTAGGGATATTGATAAACTTATTTGTTGGCTTTTTCATTACTCAAAATTACCACGACTTCAATTGGAAATTTTTGGTTTTTTTTCAAAATCTCACCCAATCTTCTTTTTATTTTTACCCTGTTTCCTATTCCTTGTGTATTGAAGAATGGTTTTATTTGTTATTCCCTTTGCTATTTCTAATAGGCATTAGTGTATTTAGAAATAAGCCCTTACTGGTAATGGTTGCAGCATGCTTTCTTTTTATTATTGTATCTACTTTCATTAGGTATCAAATTTATAGTAATCAACAATTTCATTGGGATACACACATGCGTAAATCAATTCTTACGCGTTTGGATAGCAGCGTTTATGGCATTTTATTGGCATTGTTTTTTTACCAATTTCAGCACCTATTCAAAAAGTGGAAAAATGCATTGTTGCTAATTGGTGTTTTGCTCAATGTGTTGGGCATGTGGTTCTATTTATACCGCTATGAGTCTATTTGGAACAATGTTTTCTATTTTAACATCATACCTGTTTCATTTGTATTTTTTATTCCATGGTTTTATTACTTCAAGTTTAATTCGTCTGCACTGAACAGGTTGTTCACTCGTTTAAGCTTAATTGCTTTTGCATTTTACATCATTCATTTAAGCCCATTGATGGAAGTTTTAAATATGTTTATTAAAGGACAAAATATGATGGTAGTATCAATCAGTTTTGTGGTATATACTATTGTTACTTTTGCATGTGCAACACTATTATATTTGTATTTTGAGTCTCCACTCACTAAATTAAGAGAAAAGTATTAGGGAAATAAAGCATGAAAGTAGTTTTAGGTATATCAGCATTTTACCACGACTCGGCAGCAGCTATTGTTGTTGATGGCAAAGCGAAAACTGAAATAGATTTTTAATTTTATTCATATATGTACAAAAAGATGGTGTTAATAATTAGGCAATTATACCAATTTTATCAAATCAATATAATTTACAAATGATGGATGAAGACAAGGAAATGTTGGAGAAAAGAGCAATGGAAAAAACTTATGAAGCATTGAAAGAAACTTGTGTGGCATTAATTTGTAAAGAGTTGAATTGTAAAGCTGCTTCACCCATAAAGTTTGAACTGTTTCATATGTTTGAATCTTTAAATGCAACAATTGTTCGTTCATTTAAATCATATAATCTTCACCTTGAATTAAGGGTTTCTTTAGCAGAATATTACTCCGAAGCACCAACAGCTAAATCGTCAAACGCTGGCACTGACTTCTACTTTTTTGGACATTTAGTGGTTAAAACTAATTATCCCAAAACATACATTCATAAAGAAACTATTAAGAGTAAAATAGAAGATATATTTTTAAAACAAGATGTTGATTTTCCAAATAGCAAAAAGTTTTCAAAAAGATTTCAGGTGTTAACTACCGAAAGAGATCGTTTACTAGAGTTATTCCAATTTAAACCATTAGATAATTTAGCTAACTTTCCAGAAATGGAAATTGAATTGTCGGGTAATAGGTTATTATTCAGAAACTCGCGCAAGGCTGTTTCTTTAGAAGAAGCGGCCAATTTTTGTAAACTGGCAAAGACAATATTGGCTGTTTTTAATTAAAAAATTAACCATAAAAAATATAAATTTTAAATGAGTAGTAAAGATATAAAATCAGTTCTATTTGGAGTTGCTGTTGGAGATTCACTTGGCGTTCCAGTTGAGTTTAAAAGCCGAGATACAATACTTAAAAAGCCAGTAACCGATATGATTGGGTACGGCACATACAATTTACCACCAGGCACATGGTCAGACGATAGTTCCTTAACATTTTGCCTTGCAGAGGCCTTAACTCAAGATTTTGATTTAAATACAATTGGACACAATTTTGTAAAATGGTATCATGAAAACTATTGGACTCCTTATGGCAATGTTTTTGACATTGGAATAGCAACAAGAGAGGCTATTTTACGAATTGCAAAGGGTGAAAAACCTGAATTAGCAGGAGGTTTTGATGAAAATGGAAATGGAAACGGGTCGCTTATGCGAATTTTACCGCTTGCGTTTTATTTGCTAAATAAACCAATTAACGAACGTTTTGATATTATAAAAAAAGTTTCATCAATTACCCATGGACATATACGCTCAGTAATTGCATGCTTTTATTATATTGAATTTGCAAAACAACTTTTAGAACAAAGAGATAAGTTTGAAATTTATGAAAATCTTAAAACAGAAATTACAAACTATTTAATAACCCATTCAATTAACCCTAATGAAATCAAGCTGTTTGACCGTTTACTAAAACAAAACATATACGAGCAAACCGTTGAAAATATTTTTAGCAGTGGTTATGTGTTACATACGCTTGAAGCAAGTATTTGGTGTTTATTAACTACTGATAATTATAAAGATGCGGTTTTAAAAGCAGTTAACTTGGGAGAAGATACAGATACCACAGGTGCTGTTACTGGAGGGTTGGCAGGTTTGCTTTATGGATTTGATAATATTCCCACTAATTGGTTAAAACAACTAGCAAGGTATAACGACATTGAACAATTAGCAGAAAGACTAAGTAATAAGCTGAACAAATAATAGCATTATTTTTATTGGTTAGCTAGATGGAAGTAAGAGGTAAAATAATGGGCTTTTTGCTTTTTTAATTCTTTATCCGCATGTTTACCAAAAGTTTGTGAATAGTCCCGATTCATTGGGATTCACACGCTGCTGTTACAAGCAAGTTTAAATGACATTTGAAATACATAAATATCGTAAAACTATCATTCTTCTTTTTGCCATTGTACCGACAATAGCATTATCAAAATATTTTTTTAGAAGTTGGTGGGATATAATCGAAATCGACAATTATCTCGACCACTTGTACATGAGAAATCCAGGTTTAACTATCTGCTTCTATGAACCACCATCATTAATAAGTCTATTAATAATTGCACTCTTGACGACAATAGTTACAGCGATTCCGCTACTTATATTAACATACAAAAAATGGACCTACCTTGTTTACAAAATATTCCTCATCATTATTTTTTCAACATCTCTTGGCGCTATGTTTTACACGATATACACCGACAACCTATTAAATTATAAATTCACATGGACAAGCAAAGACACTTCAACAGTGCTGTTACCAATGGCTTTAGCATTAACATCAATCATTTCTTGGTATTCATTGAAGTTGTGGAATAGACTTGCAATAAAACAATTGTTCGACAAAAAAACAGCTAGTAACAACGGCTAAAATCAATTGGCGTTAGGTTTTACGTTATACCACAGCATTTACAAAAATTCAACACATTAGAACAAGAATAACAAAATGATAAGATTTTTATACCTAATTATTTTTATAACAATGTTGTGTTCTTGTTTAAATACTGCGGAAAGAAAAGTATATAGTGGCATGAATCCCGTTAACTTTGATTATCAACTAGAAAAAAGAATATATAAAGACTATCCACCGATTCTTTTTGTTGAAGAAATAGGCACTTTTAACATTTGTATCGATTCTTTAAACAACCCATATTTTTATACTTTTAAGGCTAAGCATTATTGCGGTTATATGTTACAAAAAAATGATGAGCCATACAGAAACGATTTAGAAATGCTTACAAAAGATAGTATTCATAAAGAAAACTATTTATCATTAAAAGAAAAAATAGCAGCTTTAAATGTTAAAGAACAGTTTGTTTCAATAGGAATACCAGCCGATACCGTTACAAACACTGAATTGTATGAACTGATATGCGAAATTCATAATAAAAAATTACCTTGGAAATTAAGACGATTAAATAAAACGGAAACAGAATTACTAAAACAATAATTTATTAGATAAACAGGTAAAAAAATTCTTGAATACATGTAATTGCAGTTTGTTTTTCATAAATAGTCACATGATTATTCTTAATTATTTGTTTAAGGCATTTTATCAATGCTAAAATTAGTTTATTTTATATTTATGAGGCAGTTATCTATAAAAATATTGATTTTTTTTTGTTGGAGTTGTTCAAATGAATCTGCTGCAAAAAATAGTTCTGAAAGCGGAAAAGATACCACAGGTGCTGTTACTGGAGGGTTGGCAGGTTTGCTTTATGGATTTGATAAAATTCCTCCTAATTGGTTAAAACAACTAGCAAGGTATAACGACATTGAACAATTAGCAGAAAGACTAAGTAATAAGCAGAACAAATAATTACATTATGTTTATTGGTTAGCTTTGAATTTATAATAAATTTTGTACAAAGCAGAGTTAAAACTTTGATTTAAGTAAAAAACAACATGTGTAATCAATTTATTTAAAAATAAGCTCATCATAATTTAAACTTTGCTTTATTCAAAATTTATAAATAGTAAACTAAACCTTATTTTTATATGGAAGAATTCGAAAAATTTCTTGTTGAATTTAAAGCTGAAGTAGAATTTTGGCTAGAGAATCCAACGGTTAATGCACCATTAGACCCAATGAGAAAAGTTTTTGCAGCTATTGATTTATCGTTAGAAACAATAAGGATGAATAAGAAAGTTGCAAAAGAGAAAAAAGAATTGTTTGAAGGAGGTGTTTTTTTAGTAAAATACTTTGAAGGCTGGGGAGAAAACTATTTTTACAAATACTCAAAAATGGCAACTTTCATAAAAAGAAATCACTATTGATAAACTAAGAGTTTCTTGACATAGCGGCTTTTGTTAACAATGATGAACAACACAAATGCATAACGCCCGAAAACCCTGATTATCCAAACAAACTTCGTAAAGATATCGATTATGGAGTTGGTCCGTATGTAGATTTATTTTCTGAGTAACAGCATAAATTTGGTCCTTTCCAACCCATTATTGATTATTGGAATAAACACAATATGAAGCCAATTTATTTGCACCTTGTAAATTCTCCACAGCTCATAAAAACAGCTATAAGTTAAATTATTGAAAGCAATTCTTGAATATCGCTAAAAAATAAATTAAATCAATAGGTTATGCACCTGTTTTTTAAAGACATTTCTATTGTCAAACTTTTTCTAAGAAAGTAATGAAGTTTTTTGTATTGTTGTTTTTAACTAAATAATAGTGTAAAATAGCTTTAATGAAGGCCCTTCTTTTAAATATAGCATCATTGGTAAGAATGCATCATTGGGTAAAAAATGGATTTGTATTTTTGCCTATGTTTTTTGCTGGGAAAATGCATTTAATGCTACAAGCAAATATGCTTTGGTTGTTTTTTTCCTTTTGTTTGGCCTCATCGGCTATTTATATTCTAAACGATTTAGTGGATGTACACACTGACAAATTACATCCAACCAAAAAGTTCCGACCAATTGCAAGTGGATTTTTTGGTATCAAAACGGCCATCATATTATTTGTTGTTACCTCGTTATTATTCTTTTTTTCTTTAATATTTATAGGTGCTGCTAGTGTTTACGTTTTAAGTTATTTTGTTTTAAATCTATTGTATTCATTTTACTTAAAACGTATTTCAATTGTTGATGTTTCAACCATAAGTGCAGGATTTGTGTTAAGAGAACTAGCAGGTGGTGCCGAAAGTAATGTTTATGTATCGCATTGGATGATTATCATGACCTTTTTACTTACTGTTTCCATTGGTTTTGCAAAACGAAGAGACGACTTGGTGTTAATTCTTGAAAAGGAATCTTCAATTAAATCGTTGGACGGTTATACAATTACATTTTTAGATATTGCTAAGAGTATTTCATTTTCTATTACCCTAATTTCTTATATTTTATATTCTATATCAGCCGAAGTAATTGCAAGAATTGGTTCTGATAAACTTTATATTACTTCACTTTTTGTGTTTTTAGGAATAATGAGGTATATTCAAATTACGGTGGTTGATAAAAATTCCGGGTCGCCAATTGAAGTACTTTGGAAAGATAGATTTTTACAAATAACCATATTCTTTTGGGCCATTACATTTCTATTTATTATTTATGGAAAGAGTATGTAATTGGGGCTTGTACCCACAAATAGATGCAAATCAATTTTCCACATCTAATTATGCGGAAATAGCTAATTTTGTTAAGAAAAATGATGTAATTATTGCACGAGGAAATGGCCGATGTTATGGCGATAGTTCACTTCAAAAAGAAATATTTTCTACGCTTTCACTCAATAGAATTATAAAATTTGATGAAATAAATGGCGTTATATATTGTGAATCTGGAGTTCTGTTAACCGAAATTTTGAACATAATTATTCCCAAAGGATATTTTTTACCAGTAACTCCTGGCACTAAATTTATTACCATTGGCGGAGCTGTAGCTTCAAATATACACGGTAAAAATCACCATACAGAAGGTGCAATTGCTAAATTTATTCAATCGTTTGAGCTGCTAATAGAAACAGGTGAAATACTGCATTGTTCCAAACAAAAAAACAGTACCTTATTTGCAAATACAATTGGCGGAATGGGGCTTACAGGCATTGTTATTTCGGTGCAATTACAGATAAAAAAAATTGAAACCAGTTATATTAATCAGCAAATTATAAAGGCACAAAACCTCGAAGAAATTATCAATTATTTTGAAAAATATAAACACACCACTTATGCCGTAGCTTGGATTGATTGCTTGGCAAAAGGAAATAGTTTAGGTAAATCTATTTTGTATTTAGGTGAACATACTAGTTTGAGTGAATTGAACAAAAACCAATTACAAAACCCATTAATAATTCAACATAAAAGAGCTATAAATATTCCATTTTATTTCCCCACATTTATTTTGAATAGGTTATTTATTAGGGTGTTTAATTTTTTGTTTTACAACAAACAAGCGCGCTCAAAAACAAACAATATTATTGATTACAACTCTTTTTTTTATCCGCTTGATGGACTCAATAACTGGAATAGAATGTATGGAAAAAACGGCTTTACCCAATATCAATTTGTAATACCTTTTGAAAATGGAAAAGAAGGTTTGATTGAAATTTTAACTAAGATTTCTGAGTCGGGTTGTGGTGCTTTTTTAGGAGTTTTAAGAACGTTTGGTCCCAAAGACCTTAATTCATCGCCACTTTCATTTCCAATGGAGGGATATACTTTAGCGGTTGATTTTAAAGTAAATAAAAAGGTTTTTCAGTTGCTAAATCAATTAGACGAAATAGTACTTAAATATAATGGGCGTTTATACCTAACCAAAGATGCAAGAATGACAGCAGCTACATTTGCTAAAAGTTACCACGAAGATTTGGTTCATCCGGCTAAATTTAATTCATTACAATCGCAACGACTAGGAATTTAAATGGAACAAAATAAGGAGCAAAAAAAAGGAGTTGCATTTATTGATTTTGATGGAACTATCAGTTTCAAAGATTCTTTTTTGGAATTTATAGAGTATTCAAAAGGCAAAGAACAGTTGATTTTATGTTTAATTATCAATGCTCCATTCGTATTGCTTTATTATATTCATTGCTATTCAAACCACAAACTGAAAGAGCGATTTTTTTCTTATTTCTTTAAAAACTGCTCAGAAGTTGAGTTAACAGAAAAGGGAAATTTGTTTTGTCAAAACCAGCTTCTAACAATTTGTTATCCAAGTGCGTTGCTGGTCATTCAATGGCACAAAAAACAAAACCATGATATTTATATTTTAACTGCATCTTCCTCTATTTGGCTAAATGATTGGTGTAAAACAAACAACTTACAGTTAATTGCTACTGAGTTCGAAACAAGGAATGGCTTTTATACGGGAAAAATTAAGGGAAAAAACTGCTATGGACAAGAAAAGGAAAACAGGATAAAAGATTTGTTTCCATCATATAATTGGGATGAAAGTTATGGCTATGGAAATGAAAAATCGGACCGTTTTTATTTAAACAAAATGCGTTTTAAATTGAACGCCCCATTAAATGAGAAAAATGTGCATGCATTTTTAAAGGGAAAGGTGTAAAAAAAAGTAAATGGAATATGATTAATTCAATTAAGAACAAATGGCGTAATTATTCAATTCTTGAAACTGAAAGTTTCTATCATCTGTTGTTTGTTACTTTGGTTTTATTTTCAATTTCCTTGAGGTTTTTCCATTTGGTACCGAGCGCCACGAGGCTCGTCGTATAGACAACCAGCTTCGCGGACGTTCTGGACGTCAGGGTGATCCAGGTGAGACTCAGTTCTTTGTCTCACTCGAAGACGACCTTATGCGCGTGTTCGGATCAGATCGCATGAAGGCTATGATGGGACGTTTTGGCATCCCAGAGGATCAGCCGATCGAAAACAGCATGATCACTCGTGCACTCGAAGGCGCTCAAAAGAAAATCGAAGGATTCCACTTTGACGCCCGTAAATACACGCTCGAGTACGACAACGTTCTCTCTCATCAGCGCAACATTGTCTACGGACGCCGCCGCACAATGCTCCTTTCTCAGAAAGCAGACATTGAGGCATACGTCGAGACATTTATCGCCGGAGACGAAGCGCTTGCAGCTACTATTGCTACAAAGCG
>JBGSBN010000004.1:0-37562 GCA_041730515.1 Methylacidiphilales bacterium
TCATTAACAAAGCTAGCAAGGCAGAAGGAGCTGTTTTTTTGTAAATATCCCAAAGAATAGCTTTATCAAAAACCAAAGTTATCTTACTTATTTTTTTACTAATAAAAGTAAATGAAATGGCAGCACTTATGCCATAAGCCAAAGTTTGTGCGTAAATAAAATTGGTAATATTTAATTCGAAAATGCTGGTAAACAGTAAAATAGAACAAAATATAATCATCAAAAGTCTATCTAAAACCGAAAAAATAGAATCTGTTTTAAAAAGCTGCAATCCACTTACATTGCTTCTGAAATAAATATGAAAAAACGATAACACTTGGTTAAACGAAAGCATAAAAATTAAATACCAAATGCTTTTGTCGTAATTTAAAATGGCGGCTAAAATCAGTGTTACAACTATGTAAAGTGCTGAAAATAATATTTTTATGGTAAGTAGTGCCGAAAATTGTTTTTCTAATACATTAGGGTTTTTAGCTAAGTTAGAGGTAGTATAACTCGCAATTCCAAAGTCTAACAAAACCGAAAGCAGCAGTACAAAATTGAATAAAATATAATATTGGCCATAAGCTTCAAAACCCAAACGGTTTTGCACCGCCCTATCAATTCCTAAAATCCAAAATGGTTTGATAAGGAGGTTAACTCCCATCATAATAATTAGATTTAGTACAAAGGTTTTTCTCATTGGCTGCGCAAATATAGATTTATTTATTTTGCAAAGTACAAATTCAATAAACTAGCATTCGCAGAAAAAAGTTTATGACTAATAGAAACAAATATCTACTATAAAGACTATTAATTAAACGTCTTTATCTTGCCACAAGAAAACCATTGAATTTCCTAACAACTAGGTAGAGACGTTGCACTGCAACGTCTTTTTACTTAGAGACGTAACATGTTACGTCTCTAAAAATTTCCAGACATCCAATTTGACCAATGGTTATTTGCTTTTAAAGTTGGTTGCCATTTAGCAATGTTTCTACCAGTTAAAATTTGAGCAATTAGTAAAAATGTTTCTTGTTTGCTTGGAGGTAACTCTTTATTGTCAATGCTAACATATTGATATTCATTTATAGTGGTTAAGTATGGAATATTTTCAGGAATATTTGCTTTCAATTCCTTTTGTGTGGCATTTAAAATAGCAGGGTTAGTTTCTTGTAAATAGCGAATAAATTCACCTAAACTAATTTTTGCAGTATCATTACTATCGTTAATTTTTATGCCTAGTTTCTCATACTTTTTATAATCATTTTCAAACCTTACATTCTTATTTCTTATTTTTATAAATTTATTGTTCATTTGGTTCTCTATTGCTTTTTCGAATTCTAATTCATCAATAATTGGTAAAAACTTTATGTTAGAAATATATTCTAAGTTGGAGTTTTTTTCTTTGCTGTATTTAATACAATTTCCTATGTAAATTAGTTGGATTTGAGCTTGATTAAGGCGGTTATTGTAACCATTTACTTCAAATATTATTACCCATCTTTTTGAATCTGCAAATAAATGAATCTTGTTACCAGCAGCTAAAAAATAACTATGTTCTAAGTCTATAAAAAAATTATATAAAACATTGCTATCAGTTTTCTTGGGATAAAATTTACCGGCAACACCTAAAAATGATGCATCTAATTCAGCTAAAATCTCTTTTTCTAATTCCTCATTTATAGCAGTTTTGTGATTTGTCTGAAACGAAAGAATTATGATTGAACTAACAACTAGAAATTTTATTATTAGTTTGTTTTTGAACATAATTGGATTGGGAGTTATTTATTCACTAAAAAGTATTTCTATTTATTGCTTGAACCTTTTTCTTGGATGTCGTTTTGCATGTATAAAACGTAAAATAATCACTTCAAATTCTTTTATTTCGAAGATTATAAGATAAGGAAATCTATCTAATTGCGCTTGTTTGAAGTTTGCGAGTTTATTCTCAAATAAGTTGGGATTATTTTGAATAATTTTTAGTGTATTTTCCCATTCATCAAGTAAGGAAATACCTAAGCCAGTTTGTCTTTGTTCGTAATAAAGAACAGATTCATTAACCTCTTCATAAACCTGTTCTAAGACAATAATCTCAAATTTCATTGCCAATATTTTTCAATATTTTTTCACGAACTTCTTGCACACCATACGTATTAGCTTTACCACTTTCGTAAAGTTCTTTTCGCTCATTTAATAATTGAATTTCGTCCTCATTTAGCTCATAAGTTGCAGCACTATGTTTATTGATTATTAAATAAATTGCTTCTAAAAAAGATTCATCATCAATTTCGTTAACAGCTTTGGTTATTTTGCTTTTTAAAAGAATTGTATCCATATGAACACTTATTTTTTATCAAATGTAATTGAAAACTAAGAATTATACAAAATTCTAAATAATGCGTTTACGCCATCAATTTCACAAACAATTCTCTTGCAAATTTGAATCCCCATCATCCACTTTTTGTTTCAAATAATGGAATTTTAAATGAATAAAATTTATCAAATATTAGTGAGTATATTGAGTGCTTGAAATCGGTTGTCGAGGACAAATAATTGTTTTAAACAAAAAAAATCCGTTACAAACTGCAACGGATTTTATCAATATTCAATTAGAAAATTTTCTAATCTTTTAATCTTCTAATTTTTGTAATCTTCTAATAAACATAAGTACTGAACACCATTCGGCCTCCGTTTGGCATAATACCTTCCATTACTACTTGGCCTCTTATTTGTTCAAAATCGGCTATCAATTCTTCAGGTTTTTCGTATTGTTTTTTGTTTAACGCTATCAATATAAAACCTTCACTCAAGCCAATGTTGGCAATTTTCCCGTTTCTAATATTATAAATTTTGATACCGTTTTTAATACCTAATTTGTCTTTTTCTAACTTAGGTAATGCTTGAAAATCGGCACCTAAACTTTCAGAACTAACAGTTCCTTTGCGTAAAATGGCGGTGTTACCCTCTTTGTTAATTAAACTAAATGATGCTTCTGTTTCTTTTCCATTTCTTAAAAAAGTAAACTTGGCTTTATCACCCGGACGCATATAAGCCATGTATTCATCAAAAATAGCTTTGCTATCAATTTCTTTATCGTTAATTTTTACTATTACATCACCTGTTCTTATACCGGCTTTATCTGCAGGACTTTCTGCCAATACTGAACTTACATAAACTCCTAAATTATTACTGATATTTAATTTCTGCGCTAAGCGAGAATCAATATCGGCAATATCCATTCCTGTATAACCACGTTGAACCTCTTTAAAATCAATCAAATCTTTGATAATTTTTGAAACAATATTAGAAGGAATAGCAAATCCATAACCAATATAACTACCTGTTTGACTAGAAATAGCGGTATTAATACCAACCAAACGCCCTTCTAAATCAACCAAGGCACCACCACTATTTCCTGGGTTTATGGCAGCATCGGTTTGAATAAACGATTCAATTGGAAATTGATTGTTTACGATATTGATATTACGACCTTTTGCACTTACAATTCCCGCAGTAACAGTTGAGGTAAGGTTAAACGGATTTCCTACTGCCAAAACCCATTCGCCAATTTGAACATTATCGCTGTTGCCAAATACTATATGTGGTAATTGTTTAGCTTCAATTTTTAACACCGCGATATCTGTTGATGGGTCGCTGCCAACCAATTTTGCCTGATAAGATTGTTTTTTATTGTTTAAAATAACTTCGATGGTATTGGCATCTTTAATTACATGGTAATTGGTAACTATATAACCATTTTCAGAAACTATCACTCCGCTGCCCGAACTGGCCACTGGCCCACGTTGACCAAAAAAATCGAAGCTGTTAAAAAAGTCGAAACTTGGGTCAATATAATTACGCTGATTACTTAAAGTTTTTATAAAAACCACGCTTGGTGTGCTACTAGCCGAGGCTTTAATAAAATCGGTATTATTAATAGCAGAACCTTTGTAATTTATTGATTCAATATTATTTCCATTTGATGAATTTTGTTTGGTAAAATCTTGAACCAATACAGTAGGGGAGTGCATTTTATAAAACACATACGAACCTACAATTCCACTAAAAAAACTAACTGCTACAAATGCTACTTTTTTTAACATATTCTTTTTTTATTTTTATCTAACAATATTTGCTCTAATGGTAACGTTTACTTCTGGATTATTTGGGTCGTTGCTAATAATTTTTATGCCTCTAATATCTAATCCAACCACATTAAATGAGGTATAGTCAACTTTTAATTTTGCTTTTTTATTAGGTTTAATGGTCATTGTTTCCATTTCTACATTTACACAATTACACGATGGTTTTACTTTCCTAATTATTAAATCGCTTTTACCTTTATTTTTTATAATAAAAGTGGTAATTGAACTATCTCTGTATCCAATTTCTCCAAAATCGTGCAAAATTCTATCAATGGTAAATTTTGGCGCTTTTTTAAGTTCTTTTGGCGTTAAAGCTGAAAAATCTTCTCTAACAGTAGCATTTACATAAATTATTTTAACAGGAATAGAGTCATCGTTGGTGTAAATTTTTAATTCTTGGCTAAAATCGCCTAAATCGCCTTTATGGCGCGGAAAATATTTAATTTGTAAATCTAAATCGGTATTAGGGCGCATTTCAAAAACTTGTCCTGTTACTAAAATATTCGGAGGCGTTTCTATTCGCCTAATTTGTATTTTTTTATTACTTAAATTATACATTTTTAGCAATGTACTATCGGCATTTGAACCATATACATTAAATTTAAAGGTATTGTTATTTACCGCCAAATAGCCATATTGATAAGTATATGTAGAGCCAAATTGATATTTAGATGGTGCAATATTTCCTTTTACAAATATTTGAACTTTTTCTACCTCGCCATTGGTAACTATGGTAATTGCTTTTCTAAACACACCTGGGCGACCCATTGGATTGTAAACAGCTTTTATATTCCCAACCTCACCAGGAGCTATTGGTTGGATGGTCCATTCAGTTTTTGTACATCCACATTCAGGTAACACATCTTTAATTATTAATGGAATAGTTCCGGTATTTTTTATTGCAAAATCATGAAATAATAATCCGCCATTTTCATTCATTACACCAAAATCATATTCTTTTTCCTCTAAAACAAATTTGGCAAACTTGTCTATTTTCACTTCTGGAGTTACAGTTTCTTGTTTTTTTTGTTTACTTTTTTGGGCATTGGTTATGTTAACCGAAAGTGCCATACAAAGGGTAAATATTATTATTTTATTCATGCTTAATTTATAATTTGTTATTTGTTCTGATTGTTTTCTTTGCCTTTAAGTTGCTTGTAAATATTATTTACTTCAAAGATTTCATTTCTAGTAATAAAAAAAATTATTTTGATAAAATTTCAAAGTTATCATCATCTAACCAAACCGGAAATGCCTTTCGGTAGGTTCTTAATTCAGGTAAATGAATGGTAAAAGTGGTTTCGTATTCTTCGTGTGTTAATTCATTTAATAATTTTCCTTGTGGGTTATATAAAGCCGATTGGCCGTTGTAATTAACTTGATTCCCATCTTCGCCTACTCTGTTAATACTGGCTATATAACATTGGTTTTCAATTGCCCTGGCTTGGTTTAATACTTGCCAATGAGTAATGCGCTTTTCGGGCCAACTGGCCACCACAAGCATTAAATCGTAATCAAATTTTTCGGTACGTTTTAACCAAATTGGAAACCTTAAATCGTAACAAATAAATGGTGCTATTTTCCAACCCTTGTATTCAATACAAATTCTATTATTTCCCGAAGTAAAGTGCTTGTTTTCTTCACCCATTCTAAACAAATGAGCTTTATCGTAATATTGTACATTACCATTTGGTTCCACAAACAAAAAACGATTAAAGTATTGGTTATTTTCAGTAATAATTAAACTGCCACAAATGGCTGAGTTTTTTACCACAGCTACTTCCTTCATCCAGTTTACAGTAAATCCGTCCATGGGTTCGGCCAGTTTTTGGCTGTTCATGGTAAAGCCAGTAGAAAACATTTCGGGCAAAACAATTAGGTCAGTAGGTTCTGCAATATCAAAAATTCTATTGGTAAATTGTTGAATATTGGTTCGTTTGTCTTCCCAAAAAAGATTGCTTTGGATAAGTGTTATTCTTAACGAGTCGGCTATTGTCATTTTGGGTTAATTATTAATGGTTAACTTAAATTTTCATCAATTTTTCGGCAGCTTTTTCAAGTGTTTCATTTTGCTTTGCAAAACAAAATCGCAACAATTGATTATCAGTTTGTTTGTGGTAAAATACCGATACCGGAATACTTGCAATTTTATGCTCTTTTGTTAATCTAATGGCAAAATCAGTGTCTTTTTCTTGTGTAATTTTTCCATAATTGAGTAATTGAAAATAACTTCCTTGGCATGGCATTAGTTTAAAGTTCGAACCTTTAATTAGTTTTCTAAAATAATCGCGTTTTTCTTGGTAAAAATCCGAAAGTTCAAGGTAAACACATTTATCATCAAAAAAATCAGCCATGGCATATTGAATGGGTGTATTGGTGCTAAATGCCATAAACTGATGCACTTTTCGCAACTCTACTGTTAAATTGGCGGGCGCTAAAATATAACCCATTTTCCAACCTGTGGTGCTATAAGTTTTTCCAAACGATGAAATGATAAAGCTACGCTCAGCCAAGGCTGGAAAACGTGCCACACTTTGATGTTCTACTTTATCAAAAACCATGTGTTCATAAACTTCATCGCTGCAAATAATTACATCTGTGCCGCGTACTATTTTTTCTAGTTTTTGTAAATCTTGCGCGCTTAAAATACTTCCAGTTGGGTTGTGAGGCGTATTTATTAAAATCATTTTAGTTTTAAAATTCACCAATTTTTTTACCTCATTCCAATCAATTTTAAACTCAGGTAGTTTTAGTTCTACAAATATTGCCCTTCCCCCATTTAATTCAATGGCAGGTACATAACTATCGTAACAAGGTTCAATTATTATTACTTCATCACCTTCTCTAACTATTGCGCTCATTACAGCATAAAGGCCATGTGTAGCACCCGGTATAATTGTAATTTCGGTATTTGGGTCGTATTGTGCCGAGTATAATTCGTAAGTTTTTTGCGCAATTTTTTCGCGTAAACTCAGCAAGCCAGGCATTGGTGCATATTGATTCATGCCAGCTTTCATGTATTTGTTTACCAATTCAATTAACTGCGGAGAAACAGCAAAATCAGGAAATCCTTGAGCTAAATTAATAGCTTGATTTTCGTTTGCCAAAGCTGTCATAACAGCAAATATACTTGTATTGGCACGTGGTAATTTTGATTTGAGTGAACCATTAAATTGCATAGTGCAATATGCAAATATTGCTTTTATATCTCCAAGCCTTTAAAAATAATGTGAATAAATTATTAATAAGATAAGCCTTATTTACTATTTTTGCTTTTCAAAATCAGTTAAAATTATTTCTAATTATTTATTTAGAGAGTCAATTGCAACAATTCAAATTCATTATGAAGAACAGATTTTGTTTTCTAATAGAAAACTTTTACTTTTGAAGTGTGTTCAATATTATCACTCGAAAAACTTTACTTGCCTATGCCGCTCAATATCCATTAGCAGCTAATGCACTTTTTGAATGGTATCATGAATTGGTGAAGGCAAATTTTGAAAACTTCAATGAACTCAAATCAGTTTATGGAAATGCAAGTTTGGTAGGTGATGATAGAATAATTTTCAATATTTTAGGAAATAAGTATAGACTGATAGTACGAATAGTTTTTGAATACAAAGTAATACAGATTAAATGGTTTGGAACTTACAAAGAATACGACAGAATAGATGTAACTAACATTCAATTTAAAAATTAATGATATGGAACTTTCAATAATAAAAAACAATACACAATATGAAGCCTATTTGGATTGGGTAGAAGATGGTTTTAATAGAAAAATTTCAACTAATTCAGCTGAAGGAAGGAAGATGGAGGTTGCTTTATTGCTTATTAAACAATACGAAGATGAACATTTTTCAATTCCTTATCCAGACCCAATTGAAACTATTAAGCTAAAAATGAATGAGCTAGGTTTGAAAAATAAAGACCTAGTTGGTAAATTTGGTAGTAAAGGTTACGTTTCATCTTTGCTTAATAAACGAAAGCCGCTTACATTAGAATTAGCTAAACTTTTTCACCAAGAATTTAATATTCCTGCAGAAGTTTTTTTAGGGTAAAAATATGTTAATACTAAATGTTTTCAGCACTAAAAGTTTTTCTTTTACTTATAAGTATAAATTTTAAAGTCAAAGGCAAATAGCAAGAAATTGGCTGTAAATTACCCGTTATCAAATGCAACTAAAATATTACATTTTAGTCAATCTAAAATTAGAAAGCAGCTTTTTTAAAACCAACCAATCAATTATAATTGAACAAAAATTTTAATTAAATAATGAGATATAAAATAATTAGCAAACTTTTATTTACAGCAATAAATCTTTTAGTTTTTACCCAAATTAGTTTTGGTCAATTGCTCAAAAAAGAAGAATCAAAAGGTTATATGCCTTTTGTCGTTATTGAAAATTTTAGTTCAGAAGGCTGTAGCAGTTGCCCTGAAGCGGATAGGTTTTTGGGCGAGGTTATCAGAAGGTCCGATAGTGCTTCGCAACCTGTTTATGTGCTCGATTTTCATGTGGATGTTTGGAATAAAAGCGGGTGGGTAGATAAATACAGTGATTCGAATTACACGCGAAGACAAATAAATTATATAGGAAAACAAGATGGAATACCAATGTACACCCCACAAAGTTTTTTAAATGGAATTTTATCAGTTCCCGGTTCTGATAGAAAAAGTATTGGAAGTTTTATTCAAAAAACACTTTCAAAACCAAGCGCTCATTTTTTAAAAACCAATGCCTATCAAACCAATATTGATACAGTAATTGTTCAATTTGAGGTTTTTGGAAAAATTGATAGTACGGTAATCAATTTTGCTATTCTTGATAATAATATAATCTCTAAGGTTACTGCAGGCGAAAATGCAGGCAAAACACTAAACCATCACAATGTGGTAAGGGTATTTAAAACAGAATTACTAGTGGCCAATAAAGGACATGCCTATTTGGTGGTGCCTAAAGGGCTTAATTTAAAACAAACTAGGATTGTTACTTATGTTCAAAATCAGAATTCTTGGTATGTTTTAGCAGCCGATCAATTAGTTAATTAATAGTAAATATTGAAATTTAAACCTACATTTGCAACCAAAATATTTGAAATAAATACTTTAAAAAAATATGACTCAAACTCAAAAAAATGTAATGCTAGTTCCTGTTGATTTTAGTGAAATTAGCCTAAATGCTTTAGAACATGCTGCTCAAACTGCCAAGCATTTCGATAACGATTTAGTAATTTTAAGTATTGTTGAAGAAAATCTTTTAACATCGTTATTTAGTAATAATGAAGAAAAAGAAGCTCAAGCACGCGAAAAAACATTACCTGAGTTAGAAAAACTAGCTGACCAAATTAAAGCAAAATATGGTGTAAGCTGTAAAACTGAAGTAAGAGTAGGCCGTATTTACAAAACAATTGTTGAAACTGCTGTTGAGTTTGGTTGCGATTGTATTATAATGGGAACTCACGGTGCTAGTGGTTTTACACGTATAGTAGGTAGCAATGCTGGTAAAGTTATTAATTACAGTACCATTCCGGTAATTGTAGTAAAAAGCAATAAACAAACCAATGCTTATAAAAACATTGTGTTCCCATTAGATTTATCTGTTGAATCGAAACAAAAAGTAAAAATGGCTATTCATTTGGGTAAATCATATAAATCAACCATACATATTTTATACAATAAGGTGAGTGATGAGTTTTTAAACAACAAAATGATTGCTAACTTACACCAAGTTGAAAATATTTTTATTGAGAATGGAATTGAATTTACCATTAAAGAAGTAGATGAATCGAGCAGCGATTTTGCAGATGAAACTTTAAAATTTGCAGAATATAGCCAAGCTGATTTAATTATGATTATGACTCAATCGGAAGATAAAGCCATAACCGAATATTTAATTGATACCTACGCGCAACGTATTGTTAATGCCGAAGGCACAGTGCCTGTAATGTGCGTTAACCCTAACCGCGATGTATTTAAGGCCGAATTTGTAATTTAATAATTACAAAGTTTAAAAATTGAAAGATTAGAAAGTTCGAATAAATTTAAAGAATCTTTTTAATTTTCCAACCTTGTAATCTTTCTAATAAAAATAATATCAATCACCAGGGCTATTTACCCTGAAATGTTTTGAAAAAATGAGTAAACACGGAAAAATTTTAGTTGCCATGAGTGGCGGCTTAGACAGCACTGTAGCTGCTGTGATGTTAAGAGAAGAAGGTTACGAAGTAATTGGCGTAACCATGAAAACTTGGGATTACCAAAACAGTGGTGGTTCTAAGAAAGAAACAGGCTGCTGTAGCCTTGATAGCATTAACGATGCAAGAACTATTGCCGTTAAACACGATATTCATCACATGATTTTAGATATTAGAGATGAATTCGGTGATTTTGTAATCGAAAATTTTATTGAAGAATATTTAGCTGGAAGAACCCCTAATCCTTGTGTGCTTTGCAATACCCATATAAAATGGGAAGCTTTATTAAAGCGTGCAAATATGCTTGATTGTGAGTTTATTGCCACTGGTCATTATGCGCAAGTTAGAAACGAAAACAACCGTTTTGTGGTTAGTAAAGGACTTGATGATAATAAAGATCAATCTTATGTTTTATGGGGTTTAACACAACAAAGCTTGGCTAAAACGCGTTTTCCATTGGGTGGATTTAGAAAAACTGATATCCGCCAAATGGCAATAGATATGGGTTACCAAGAATTAGCCAATAAAAGCGAAAGCTACGAAATTTGTTTTGTGCCTGATAATGATTACCGTGGTTTTTTAAAACGCAAAGTTGATGGTTTAGAAGAACGCGTAGAAGGTGGTAATTTTGTTACTGCCGATGGTAAAATATTAGGTAAACACAGAGGTTATCCGTTTTATACCGTTGGGCAGCGCAAAGGTCTGGAAATAGCCTTAGGCGAACCAATGTTTGTATTAGAAATTTTACCTGAAACCAATACTGTTGTGCTTGGCCGCGAAAACGAGTTGAGTAAAAAAGGCATGTGGGTGCGCAATGTAAACATGGGCAAATTTGCTTCTATTGACAATCCAATGGAATCACTCACTAAAATTAGATATAAAGATGCTGGAAGTATTGCCACTATTGAACAAGAAGGCGATAAAATGAAAGTAATTTTTAATAACCACGTAAAGGCAATTGCCCCAGGTCAAAGTGCAGTTTTCTACGATGGAAACGATGTAATAGGAGGTGGCTGGATTCAAAGTGGATTTGATGTCTAGGTTATTGGTTAATTAGGTTTATTAGTTAATTGAGTTTATTGGTTTTTGGGGTTAATAAAGTTGAATTCATCATTCATTCTTTATACTTCATAATTCAACATTCAACATTCATAATTCAAAATTGATTACTATATTTGTGATAATGAGAACTGTTTTAAAAGTTATGGCTTTTGCTTGCATTTTTGCATTGGTATCGTGTGGTAAAAAAAATACTGAAACTATTACTGTTGATGATAGTTTTAGCTATTTTCCCATCGATTCAACTAAGCAGTTTATATATGCTCTAGATAGCATCGCTTATAATAAAAATCTTAACAGAATTGATACTTTTAGTTTTCAGCTAAAAACAGTATTTGAAGAAAGTTTTTTGGATAGAAACAATGTAAAAACTTGGCGTTTGGCTCGATTTGCTAAGTACAAAGAGTCGTTGCCATTTGTGGAAGTGCAAAATCATTTTGTTCAGTTTGTTGACAATAAACTTTTATATACCGATGATAATTATGTTTTGTTGAAGGCTATTTTCCCTGTAAAAAGTGGTAATGTTTGGAATGGAAATTTATATAATGCATTAGATAAAATTAACTCAACTGTAGATTATAAAAATGAAACCTTTCAGGTGGCCGACACTTCATTTGAAAACACCATCAAAATAACAGAATGGAATAATTTAGACTTTATTTTTGAAAACAATAGATTTTCAGTTTACCAAAATAAAGTGGGATTGGTTTATTTCAGAAACAAAAATATTGAAACACAAATCAATCAAGGAAAGGAAGAAGTTTCTGGTTACGATATTACCCAAAAACTAATAGCTGTTCAGCCTCGTTAGTGAGTTTTTGCAAAAAACTAGCGTTTAATAACTTTATTTAGTTTAAAGCAATCTTCCTTATTTTTAAAATCTTTAGGTCTTTTGTTGTTTCCATCTGTATCCATACAAATTTGTAATTTATTGTCGGTAGTAAAACTGTAAATGGCCAACATTCGCCTTATTTCCTTTTTAGTTTTGTAATCAAATAAAATTAAATCTAACCTATTAGGTGTAACCGATGGATTGGAGGTGTATTTCATAAAATATTTTTTCCCATCCATTGTAAACATTTCTCCTCCAATAGTTTCGCCATCGCTTTTCATAGTGGCAAATCCTGTTGAATCAAATTTAAATTCTATTTCATCTTTGTCAATTATGGCTTTCCATGAACCAACTAGATTTTGCGCTTGGTTTTGGAGGCAAATTACTAAGGTGAATATACCAATTAAAAGGGCTTTTCTCATATATAATCTTAAACGGTGAGGGGGATCAACTAAAAAAATTAAACTGGTTGGATTAAATTCTATTCTATATCAATTACCTCAATGCCCCATTGATTGTAAATATTACTTGCAAATGGCTTGGTAACTGCAATTAGTTTAGAATTATTGGCCGATAAACTAACAAAAAAACCACAAGCATCCATTTTTCTCTTAAATCCATCTACATCGGTATTAAAGGGCTCAAATAAATATTTTTTAGTAATTTCTCCAGTTGCTTCATCTAGCTCTATGGCTGCATCGCTTTCAAAAGAAGAAAAATAATTATCGGAACAAAAGTAAATTTTTTGATTATTTATGTTTTGGTCTAACGACATTACAGAAATGTTTCTACCCATGTTAATATTTTTGATATAGTTAAGATCAGGATTGATAGTATTTGAAATAGAAAATATACTTAGTTGTCTATTTATAACCTTGTTCCCATCATCACTAATCCAAAAATTATCTATAATGTTATTAGCTTCACTATTTATGGTGTAGGTGAGGTTTGCCTTACTAGTTGAAATATCAAATTTTCTAAATTTTTGCTGACCTCCAAATCCAGCGTTTTCAATATCAATTGCATAAATTGATTTTCCTGAAGGGTGGATTTTTAAACGCATAATTTCAAAATAATCGGTCGATCCTTCAATTTCGGTCCCAAATTTAAACCGAATACTTCTAATGCTTCTTTTTGAATTGCCAAAAATGTCTTTTTCTGTATAAAAGCAATCGTCATTAGTTCCATAAACAATATCACCAATCGTGATACTGGTATTGAATGATTTTATAATTTCCTTTTTTAAAATATCTACTTGCAATATTTTATAATCAAATCCAATTACTGCAAAATTTCCATCTAACGAAATAGCAATACAATTTGGCAAAGCATCTAACATAAGGCTATCTAATTGCTTTGTTTTGTAATCAAAAATGTAAAGCTTATGAGGGTTTTTGGCAAGTAAAACTAATTTATCTGTTTTTTTAGCATATTCAAAATCAACCAAAATGGTATTATTAAGGCTTACTTTGTTTTCAATAGTAGATGGAGGTGGCGTAATGGCTAGTTTTTCTTTAATGCAACTAGAAAAACAAATGATGGTAGCGATAATGATTATATTGAATTTCATATTTTAATAATTTTTATAAGTAACATTTTAAACCACAAAGCAAAGAAATTCTGCCAATTCCTATTCCATCATTAATATTTAAAGTAATGTCTTTTTTTACACCATATTCTTCAACTGTTAGGTTGGTTAAAACGCCTCCATCTAACATTAAACCGCCACCTATGGCAAAGTTTCTGTTAAATCTATAGTCGTAAATGATACCTATTGAAGTGGCCACAGTAAAAGAAGTGGTGATTAAATTATAATTACTTATTCTTAAATCATCGTAATACGACACATAGTTTAAGCCAACCGATAATAAAAGTAATTTACTTTTATCTTTTAAGTTTATTTTGGCTAATAAATTGGCTCCAATTACCGAAATGTTAGTTTGTGCTTCTAGTGTGCCAAAATAATTAATTCCCGAAGGATGTGAAAGCATTACATTTTCTACACTGGCATTGGCCTGAATTCTTCCTAACTGAACCCCTAGATAAGCATTATTTTTTTTTGAAATATTGATATGTGCATCAAACAATAATCCGGCATTGTGCCTTAATTGGCCATATAGGTCCTTTTCTATGGCATTACTCGAATTGATGGAACCATATCTAAATGCATAAATTAAATTGGCAGAAATTCTATATTTTCCTTTAGAAAACCTTACCGAATCTAACCAATTTTCATTTATATAATTTTTATTATTTACTGCATTTTTGCTTGTATTGGTTTCCTTTTTTTTGGTGTAATAATCAATTATAATTAACTTCACCTCGCTAGCGGGTAACGACTTTGAAACTGTATTATTATTTTCTAAAACTGAATATTGATAGCTATTTGAAATATTTATTATTTTACAATTGATACTGTCGTTCGATTTTGTAACTAATAAATCCTGAGAGTAAGCCTTACTGTTAAAATGCAGCATCAAACTAACTACCATTAAAAATGAAATAATCTTCATATTGAATATATTTTTTATTGCAACAATAATTAAATTTTAAATAGTTTAATTAAAATATTTAAATGGCGGAAAATAAACTAAAATTTAAATAGGTTAACATCTATTTTTTAAATATATGCTATCAAATTAAAATGCTTTTCAGTGAGGATTTTTTACCATTCATCAAAAATATATTCCGTCCAATTAAGGGTTGATTTTTTTACAATAACACAATTCTATACCTAAAAATATCATCAATTTTATAAGGTTTAAATTATGGTTTTCTTTCAAGTTATCACACTTTATAATCTGTTGAACACTTAAAACATAATTGTGTAAAATGACTAGTTTTTTAGTTTTTACTTATTGTTTTTAAAGGATACTTTTTTGTTATTTTTCGGGTTTCTAAAAAGATGATTTTAAAAATAATATTATCATTAATTTAATTTATTTATTTGCATTCATTAACAAAAACAAAAAACAATATGGGAGAATTTTTAGCAAATTACTGGTGGTTAATTTTATTAATTATTAGTTTGGTATTATACAAAATAATACTTCGTTTTCTTTTCGGAATGGTAATAGTTCCAGAAGATAAAATTGGTTTAGTGACTAAAAAGTTTGTACTATTTGGCGAAAATAAAGAATTGCCCGATGGAAGAATTTTAGCAACCAAAGGTGAGGCTGGTTTTCAAGCTAAAACGCTAGCCCCTGGACTTTATTTTTGGATGTGGGTTTGGCAATATGATGTAACCATGGAAGGTTTTACCATTATTCCAGAAGGTAAAATAGGATTGGTTTTGGCTAAAGATGGAGCCGAAATTCCTACAGGTAATATTTTAGGGAAGCGTGTTGAATGTGATAATTTTCAAGATGCCGAAAAGTTTTTGAATAATGGTGGTCAGCGTGGAAGACAAACAGTTTATGTAACAGCTGGTTCTTATCGTATCAATACATTTATTTTTCAGGTATCGGTTACTGAAATGATTAGGATACAAGAAAGTATGGTAGGTATTGTTACTACTTTAGATGGAATGCCTATTGAAGCCGGCCAAATAGCTGGTAAATTAGTGGATGGCCATAATAATTTTCAAGATTTTGATGCTTTTTTACAAAACAAAGGAAACAGAGGATTGCAACCGCAAGTTATTTTAGCTGGTTCATATAATTTAAATCCTTGGGCGGTGCAAATGGAAGAAATTCCAATGACCGAAATTCCAATTGGATATGTGGGAGTTGTAATTTCCTATATTGGTTTAGAAGGAAGTGATTTAACAGGTTCAGAGTTTAAACATGGTAATATAGTTGAAAAAGGATTTAAAGGCGTTTGGCTTGAACCACTTGGTCCGGGTAAATATCCAGTTAATAAATACATTATGAAAGTGGAGTTAGTGCCTACCACCAATTTGGTTTTAAATTGGGCAGCAGCGCGCAGCGAAGCACATAATTTAGATAAAAATCTTTCAACTATTACAGTTCGTTCTAAAGATGGTTTCCCTTTTAACTTGGATGTGGCGCAAATTATTCATGTACCAACTACCGAGGCTCCAAAGGTTATAGCCCGATTTGGAAACATGGTTAACTTGGTATCGCAAGTGTTAGAACCAACCATTGGTAATTATTTTAGAAACTCAGCACAAGATAGTGATGTAATTGCCTTTTTAAGTACTCGTAAAGAACGTCAAGAATCGGCCAAAGGCCACATCAAAAAAGTATTAGATGAGTACAATGTAAATGCTGTTGATACCTTAATTGGAGATATTGTTCCGCCTGAATCGTTAATGAAAACATTAACCGATAGAAAAATTGCTGAAGAACAAAAAGTAACTTACAATACACAAAAACAAGCGCAAGAAACTCGCCAAGGAATGGAGAAAGAAACTGCCATTGCCGATATGCAAAAGGATATTGTAAAAGCGCAACAAAGTGTTGAAATTGCTGAACGTACAGCTAATGCAACTGTTAAAAAATCGGAAGGTGATGCTGCCAGTGTTAAACTTGCTGTAAGTGCCGAAGCCGAAGCAACTAAGTTAAGAGCATTTGCTGAAGCCGAGGCTACCAAAGCAAGAGCGCAAGCAGAATCGGAAGCTATTAAACTAAAAGCAGCTGCCGAAGCGGAACAAATTAATTTGATGGGTGATGCAGAAGCGGGTAAAATATTAGCCGTTGGTAAATCTACTTCTGAGGCTTACGAATTAGCTGTAAAAGCTTTAGGTGGCGAAAACTTTACACGTTATAAAATTACCGAAGAGCTATCGAAAGGAAATATTAAACTGATACCAGATGTATTGATTGGTGGAAACAATAACGGAAGTGGCAATGCCATGGATGGTTTATTAGGTTTAAAATTAATGGAAATGATGAATCCTGAGAAAAAGGATAATCCCATAACCGTTACTAAACTTGATGGAGAATAAATAATACATAATTCAATAATTAACTTAAAAGCGCTTCTTTAAAATTAAGGAGGCGCTTTTTTTAGGTTTTTTCATTTGCTTAAATATATTTGTTTTATGTTAAAGTATTTTATTTTATGGTTTTGTTGCATCAATTGGTTTTTTGCCAATGCACAGCAAGTAATTACTTTTCTTGATAAGCAAGAAACAATAGCTGATCAATACAGATTACCTCAAAAAGTAACTTTAAAATCAAACACAGGTAAATTTTTAGAAGCTATACTTACAAATGTTAATGGAGATACTTTGTATTTTAAAAGTTTAAAAGATAGAAATGAAGAATTTAGCATGAGATATAGTCAAATAAAATCTATTAAATTTCATCATAATGCTGAAGCTCCACTTTATATTGGTAAATATGCATTTTTTGCTTTAGGAACTGGCTTAACATTTATGGGAACTGTTTTAATACTACATGGTTCTTCAAACGTAGAATCAGCTCAAAAGTATATAACATATGGAACTTCAATTTTATTTGCTGGAGCAGGTTCTTTTTTAATTAGTTTAGCATTTAATAGTGGTTTACCTAAAGAATTTAAGTTTAAAAATAATGCTTTGAAAGTAAACAATTAATTATGGGTAGAGTAAGTTTATTGCTGGTTATCTTGTTTTGTACTATATCTAAGATATACTCGCAACAAAAAATAGGTTTTGAAAAGATAAAGTTAATAACTTTGGGTTTTGCGGGTGTTTCTGTAGCAACTGTGGTCGGTTTTTTTGTAGCGGCAAATCTATTAAGACAGTCTAGTGAAAATGGAGGTGATATAGGAATACTTTTTTTTCCACCATTCGCATTGATTACAGGCACTATAGCTGGTTTGGTTTACACTACTTTACCTAAAAGTTATAACA
This sequence comes from Methylacidiphilales bacterium, assembly GCA_041730515.1. Taxonomy (GTDB): domain Bacteria; phylum Bacteroidota; class Bacteroidia; order UKL13-3; family UKL13-3; genus JAAFJM01. Next base: position 18,014 of record JBGSBN010000004.1, read on the forward strand.
GTAAAACACATCAAATTTTTATAAAACAATAAATAAATTCCCATGTCCAAATCCCAAATTTCATCCTTAACATTGCCTGATGGCACAAACTAAAATCTGCTAAAAATAAATATATTGTAAAATGATTAAATGGATCTTTTTAGTTTTATTAATGACAATTGCTTTTATCAATCTTAAGGCACAACAAGAACTTTTATTTACCAACAAAAAAACTAAAAAGGAGGTTACTTATAAATTACCCGTTAAAGTATCTATAAAACTGCCAAATGGTAAATACAAAAACTGTTTGTTTACAGAAATTGTAGAGGAAGAATTCATTTTTATTGATAGCAGAAAGAAGCTATATAAATACAACTTTAAAGATTTGCAACAAATAGAGTTTAGAACAGATGGCTTAAAATCTTTGTTGCTTGTTGGAATAAGTCCAATTGCTATTTTTAGTGGTACTTTCTTTTTGCAAGGATTAAATCAAGATATAACTCTTAATAGGTCTGAAATAATTAGTTTAGGTATTATATTTGGAGTAAGTGCTTATGCTTGTATATCTGTATTGAGTTCTTTTCAACCAATTATTAAACCAAATGCTTGGGATTATATAATCACATTTCCTCAGTTTAGGAATGGTAGGCGTTCAGATTATTAATACAACGTTCGAATAAATAAGAGTGCATTTTATCCAAATTCTCCTATCCAAATCCCAAATTTCATCCTTAATATTGCCTAATGGCACAAACTAAAATTCCATTTATAGATTTATTAAATCAATTAAATACCAAACAGCGCGAAGCTGTTGAACAAATTGATGGTCCAATGTTGGTTATAGCTGGCCCTGGAACTGGTAAAACACAAATATTAGCTACAAGAATTGCTAATATTTTAACACAAACCGATACCACTGCCGAAAGTATTTTATGCTTAACTTATACCGATGCAGGCACCATTGCTATGCGTAAACGTTTGTTAGATATAATTGGAACCGATGCTTATAGAATTGATATTTTTACTTTTCATGCTTTTAGTAACTCTGTAATTCAGCAAAACTTAGATTATTTTGGAATCCGAAGTTTAGATGCTGTAAGCGAGTTAGAACAAATAAAAATTGTGCATGAAATAATTGATAATTTTACTGCTGAAAATCCTTTAAAACGTTATACAGGCGATATTTATTACGAAACCAGCAGGCTACTTAATTTGTATCAAGCCATGAAGCGCGAAAATTGGAATGCCACTTTAAATAGCAATAAAATTGATACTTACTTAGAAGACATAAAAACCCGCGAAGAGTTTGTTTATAAGCGCAAATACAAAGAGTTTAACGCAGGCGATTTAAAACAAGCTGCTTACGATAAAGAAGTACAAAAAATGCAGTCTTTAAGAGCTGCTGCTGTAACTTTTGATAGTTACCAAGAAAAGTTAAAGCAAACCAATAGATACGATTTTGCTGATATGATTCTTTGGGTGATTGAAGCCTTTAATCAAAAGCCCGATATGTTAGCGCAATACCAAGAAAAATATTTGTACTTTTTAGTAGATGAATACCAAGATACAAGTGGAGCTCAAAACGATTTATTGTTTCAACTTTTAAAAAATAACGATAAGCCCAATGTTTTTGCCGTTGGCGATGATGATCAATCTATTTATAGGTTTCAAGGAGCCAACATTGAAAACATCAATTTATACATCAATAAATACCACAATCAGGATTTAACTACCATTTCGCTAGAACAAAATTACCGCAGTAGTCAAGTTATTTTAGATGCCAGTAAAGCCTTAATTGGGCAAAATACGAGCCGACTTAATAGCGATAAAACTTTATTGGCTAGCAATGCAAAATTTTCGCATTTAGGTATTGCTCCGCAAATATTTGCTTACCAAAATGAGGCACATCAAAGTACACATATTGCTATGCAAATAGCCGAATTGCACAAACAAGGTGTTCCTTTAAATGAAATAGCAGTTTTATTTCATAACCATAAGCAGGCAGAAGATTTAATTACTTGGCTTCAACAAAATAATATCAATATCAATACACGTAAACGTGCCAATGCTTTTGACGAAATGTTAGTTAAAAAAATGGTAACTATTTTACGTTATTTAAATGCTGAATTGACTAGGCCGCACAGTGGCGAGTATCTTTTATTCGAAATTTTGCATTACCATTTTTTCAATTTGCCAAGTATTGAATTGGCTCGTTTTGCCAATAAAATGAACGATTTAAACAATAAAATAGATGTAGCCTGGGAAAAAGTTGGTTGGCGCGAAGCACTTAAACAAAACTTTGCCGAACCTAAGCCAAGTATTTTTATTGTAGATGAAAAGGTGAATCAATTATTTGTTAATGCTTCGCAATTGATTGAAAAATGGATTAAAGATGCTACCAATTTAACATTGCAGCATTTAATTAAAGAAATAATAAACGATAGTGGTTTATTATTTGAAGCATTGCAAAGCGAAGAAAGAACTTATAACATGCAGTTATTGCATACCTTTTTCGATTTTATAAAAAATGAATGTGCTCGCAATACCAAAACAGCATTGAGGCATTTAATTCAAACCATTGATACCATGGAACAAGAAGGAATTCAATTGCCTTCGCAACGTTTGATTTACAATACCGATGGTGTTAATTTTATTACCACTCACTCTTCAAAAGGTTTGGAGTTTGAGCATGTTTTTATAATTGGTTGTAATGCCAATGTTTGGGAAAAAGCCCGTAAACACAGCAGTTATACATTGCCCGATACTTTGTTTGAGATAAACAAAGAAAGCGAAATTGAAGAAAAAAGAAGGTTGTTTTATGTAGGCATGACTCGTGCTAAAAAGCAATTATACATCAGTTATTTAACCCATGATAATAATAGCAAAGAGCTAGAAAAAAGCCAGTTTGTGGCCGAGTTAGAAGAATTTGCTAAACTAAAAACAAGTGATTATGCTGTTAAAGATATTGATTTAACACAATTTGAATTAACTGTTTGGCAAACTCAAAAACATTTACCTCAAAACACTTTGTTTAACAACGATTTTGTAAATGAGTTATTAGAAAAATATACATTGAGTGTAACTCATTTAAGCTCGTATTTAAAATGCCCAACAGCGTTTTATTTTAACAGTTTAATTAAAGTTCCAGCTCCTTTAAGTGCTAGCATGACCTTTGGTAGCGCGGTGCATTATGCTTTAGAAAAACTATTTAGAAATATGAATAGTAGTGATGAAAAAGTTTTTGCCTCAACCGAAGAAATGATAAAAGATTTTGCTTGGTTTATGCGCAGAAATGAGCAGAATTTTACGCCTCAAGAATTTAAATTACGAATGGAATATGGCGCACAATTTTTGCCGAAATATTATGATAAATACATTAACGATTGGAATAAAATTACCAGTGTAGAGCGTAGTTTAAAAAATGTGGTGGTTAAAAATGTGCCTTTAAACGGGAAATTGGATAAGTTGGAGTTTGATGGAAATATTGTGAATGTGGTGGATTATAAAACTGGAAGTGTAGATAATGCACGCGAAAAGTTTAAAATACCAAACCCAGAAAATGTAGTTAAAGACGAAGCAGAGCAAAAAGAACCCAAGTTTGAAGATAAATTTGGTGGAGATTATTGGCGTCAAGCTGTGTTTTATAAAATACTTATGGATTACGATAAAGACCCTAAAACACAAAAATGGGAAATGCGCACCTGTGAATTTGATTTTGTAGAACCAGATAAAAAAACGGGAGAGTTTACTAAAGTTAGGGTTCCAATTTCGCCTAGTGATGTAAACATAGTTTTAGGCCAAATAGATTATGCCTACGCAAAAATTAAATCCAAAGAATTTAGCAATGGCTGCGGAAAAGAAGATTGCCATTGGTGTGAGTTTACCAAAAACTATTATGCTAGCAATAATTTTAAAATTGAAATAGATAAAGTAGGTGAGGAGGAAGAATAGGTCATTCCGTAGGAATCTTCCTTGACTAATACAAACTTTGATTTTTACAAACTTGATTTTTAAATTCAAAGGCAAAAGTTATCAAAGAAGATTCCTACGGAATGACTAGTATTAGTATTCAAAAAAAAAATCCGTAAAGCCAAAACTTTACGGATTTTTTATTTTGAATTTCAAACTAGATGGTAATGATGCCATTATTGTTGTTTAAGCGCAGCGGCACCAACAATCAATAATTGTTATTTTAAAAAACTACTGCTTCACCATCTTTATCAATAAAGCGGTAATCCACCATTGAAAGGGTGTTTACTTTATTAATTTTTATCCATTTTTTATATTTAATAAACCATTTCATTCGTGGCGATTTTAACCCGCCATGCACAAAATAAGCGGCTAAATATGGGTTTAGTTCTAAACTAAATCCTTTGTGGCGTACATTTTCAATTAAATATTTTACTTGGTTTTCTATTTCATCTAATAGTACTACACTGTTTTGAATTTCACCTGTACCATTGCAAGTTGGGCATTTTTCGGTGGTCACTACATTCATTTCAGGTCTTACTCGTTGGCGCGTAATTTCAACCAAACCAAAAGGACTCATTGGCAAAATTTTATGTTTTGCCCTATCGCTTTTCATTTCCTCCTTTAGTTTTTCGTAAACCAATTTACGGTTTCCAGCAGTTTTTTGATCAATAAAATCAACAACTATAATTCCACCTAAATCGCGCAAACGTAATTGGCGAGCCACCTCAGTTGCAGCCTCTAGGTTAATTCTTAAAGCATTATCCTCTTGCGCTTCATTGCGGGCACTTGTATTTCCGCTATTCACGTCAATAACATGCATGGCTTCGGTATGTTCTATAATTAAATAGCAACCACCCATAAAATTAGCTTCTTTGCCAAAGCTAGCTTTAATTTGTTTTTCTACATCAAAATGCTCAAAAATGGAAACTTTTCCAGTATAATGTTTTACAATTTTTTCAAGTTGCGGGCTTTTTGATTTTACGTAATTTTTTATTTCACCGAAAAGGTAACTGTCATTAACATGAATTCCAGTAAAATCTTCATTTACTAAATCGCGCACCAATGTTAAAGTACGTTCGCTTTCGCCTAATAATTTTTGTGGAGGAGCGGCATTTTTTAGTTGGGTAAATACTATCTCCCATTTTGCCATTAACTCTTCTAAATCTTTTTGTAATTCTTCAACGCTTACACCTTCGGCATTAGTTCTAATTATTACGCCAAAATTAGGTTGTTTAATGGTTTGCATTAGCTTTTTAAGTCTATTGCGCTCATCGTGTTTTACTATTTTTTTGGAAATAGAAATATTATTATCGAACGGAATAAGCACAATAAATCGGCCAGGTAAACTTATTTCGCTCGAAAGGCGCGGACCTTTATTTGAAATAGGCTCTTTAACCACCTGTACCAACACTTGTTGGAATCTGTTTAATAAGGTACCAATTTTGCCATGTTTTTCAATATCTGGTTCCATTACATCGTTTTCAATACTCGATGTAACCTTTCCATTCCTTACCAATTTAATCCACTTTTGCAATGATTGAACCTGAGGTCCAAGATCGTGATAATGCAAAAATGCATCTTTTTCGTGGCCCACATCAATAAAAGCCGAGTTTAAACCCGTCATTATTTTATTAACAGTACCAAAGTAAATATCTCCAACCAAATAAGCGTTATCGGCCTTTTCGTGGTGAAGTTCTACTAGTTTTTTATCACGCATCATAGCAATATGAACATTGCCTGTATTTGAATCTGCGTTAATTATAATTTCGTTGTTCACTGTTTAAAGTTTCCCTTTTTTAAAATATTTTCAATTACCTAGGTTTGAGGTTTTTTCGTTAGTTAAATTGATAATTGAAGAGGGATAAGTTTAATATCATTACCACTTTGTTGTAATAAATAAAGTGGTATATCCATAATCAACAATTTTTAAACCTAATGCTTAAAATGCTGCTGTTTTGGAATAAAATTAATATCCTGATGATTAAACATAAGTCACTAAAATAAAATTTTTGAATAAAATAAACTTTAAATTTAGACCTAGTTTAAAACAATAAAACTTAATCAAAGGTAATAAGTACCCAATTGATTAAGTTTTAATGAATTGAAGCCTGTAGCCGATTTATGATAAAGCGGTTGGCATTTTTTTTTAAGATAACAAACGTTATTAGTTTAAGCTAAACTATTTTTTCTTATGTCTATTTTTTCTTAGACGTTTTTTACGTTTGTGAGTTGCTATCTTATGTCTTTTTCTTTTTTTACCGCTTGGCATAGTTTTTATTTTGTTTGTTTAAGATTATCAATTAATTTTTTTATTTCTTGTTTTGAACTTTCGTCTGATACAAGATTCATGGAAGTTTCGTAGGCAATAATAGCTTCTTTTTTCATATTTAAACTACTATATGCTTCACCAAGGTAAAAATAGGCTTCACTATTTAACGGATCTAGTTGTGCCAATTTCTCAAAACGTATTCTTGATTTATCCCATTGCCCACTTCTTTTACTAAGCATTCCCAAAGTATAATTAGCTTGTACATTGTTAGAATCGCGCTTAATAACATCTTTAAGCAATTGAACAGCACCCATTACATCTAAGTCGTTTTGCACATAACAAATTGCCATTGCATTTTTGGCTTCTAAGTTATTTTCGTTAATAGCTACTACTTTTTCAAAAGCCGCAATTGCTTTTCTTGAGGCATAAATTTGGGCACCAGTATCTATGGTATTTGCAGCAAAATCATAAAACTTTACACCTGCATTAAACCACGAACGTTCGTCATTTAATCTAGTTGCAATATCATTTACATAATGCGATGCAATTAAACCTAACTGTGCTTCATCATATAGCCTTGCAAGTAAAACATTGGCTTGGTAGTTACCTGTATCTACTTTAATTAAACGTTCTAAGCTATCAATTTTTGTTTTTAAATGCGGTGCAATCGTATCTCGCACTGCTATAAAATAATCATCGTAATTAAAAGGTTTAGCTAAAGTTGCTGTTGAATCACTTGTTTCAATTGGAACTTCACTACCACTTGAGTTAAAATTTAAATAAGCAAGCCCCGAAGCCAATAATATTAGCGAAAATATAATTACTAAATACGATTTATTGGTTTGCATCATTTATCTTTTTTTATCAAATTAGTCTTCTTTCATTGCCAATTTAGCTTCTCTATCGCGTTTTGCTGCGTTAGTTTTAACTGATTCACTTTTTTTAATTTTATCAGTAAAGCTTTTTGCTGGTTTGAAAGCAGGAATATAATGCTCATCAATAACCATTGCAGTGTTTTTCGAGATATTTCGAGCAATTTTTTTAGCGCGTTTTTTCAAAATGAATGAACCGAATCCACGGAAATATACGTTTTTACCTTCAATCATATTATTACGTACTACTTTGAAAAACGACTCTACCGACTCCTGTACTTGTAATTTGTCAATTCCTGTCTTGTTTGAAATTTCTGTGATAATTTCTGCTTTTGTCATATTGTTTATACTATTGATTTAATGAATTTTATGAAATTTATTTTTATTGGGGCTGCAAATGTATAAAATTGATATTTAATTTGTTGAAAAAAAATGAGATATTTTTAAAGAACTAATAAAAAGCAGCATTTACCTGAATATTATTACTTTATAAATTAAAAACAGGGATTTTTAAACATATTTTGGTTAAAATTTATCAAAATTCATTGGTTTTGAAACTATTTTGCCTTCATTTTTTTTTCTTAAAATTTAAATCTTAGTAATGATGAATCAAAAATTGCGATATTGGTACCTAGAAAACAAACGAGATTTACCTTGGCGTAATACCAATAATGCATACATTATTTGGTTAAGCGAAATTATATTGCAACAAACCCGGGTGGAACAAGGATTACCTTATTTTATAAATTTTGTAAAAAATTATGAAACTATTACCGATTTTGCCAATGCCGATATCAATGATATTTTAAAATTGTGGCAAGGTTTAGGCTATTATAGTAGAGCTCGAAATATGCATACCACGGCACAAATTGTAAGGGATAATTATAATGGTGTATTTCCAACTAACTATAATGAACTCATAAAATTAAAGGGGATTGGGCCTTATACTGCGGCAGCCATAGCTTCGTTTGCATTTAATGAGGCCAAAGCAGTGGTAGATGGTAATGTTTATAGAGTTATTGCTCGTTTTGCTGGCATTTATACAGATATAAACTCAACCGAAGGTAAAAAAGAGTTTGCCTTTGCTGCGCAACAATTACTCGATTTAGAAAATCCTGCCACACATAACCAAGCTATGATGGAATTAGGTGCCATGGTTTGTAAGCCTCAAAATCCTGATTGTTTAAATTGCCCAATTCAAGAAAATTGTTTTGCTTTTTTAAAAAAGGAACAGGCTAATTTGCCTGTAAAAATAAAAAAAGTTAAAGTTAAAGAGCGCTTTTTTAATTATTTGGTATTTGAGTTTGATAATAAAACTTACTTAAAACAACGAGGTCCTAAAGATATTTGGCAAGGTTTGTTTGAATTTCCAATGTTAGAAATGCCATTATTGAAAGATGCGGGTGAGGTTTTTACGGCAATAATAGAAAATGAGTTTATTGGCAAAGAGCAAAATGTTGATATTCAGTTTTTGGAGAATTACAAGCACATTTTAACCCATCAAAAACTGTTTGCTTCGTTTTGGAAAATTACTTGTAACGCAAAGCCCAGTTTGTCAATTGACTTTATTGAACTGAAAATTGAAGAAATAAATAAATATGCAGTTCCTAAATTACTTGAAAATTTGATTTCAAATGATAAATTGCAACATCAATTATTTTAAATTTATAATAAAAACAAAAAACTCTTATGTCGTACAACAAAATAACTTTAATTGGTAACTTAGGTCGCGATCCCGAGTTAAAGCATTTAGATAACCAAAAAGTGGTTGCTACTTTTTCGTTGGCAACCAATGAAACTACTACCGATAGAAATGGTGAGAAACGCACAGAAACAGAATGGTTCAACATAGAAATGTGGGACAATCATGCAAAAATTGCAGAAAAATATTTAAAAAAAGGTAGCCAACTTTATATTGAAGGTAAACTGAAAACTGAAACTTGGAAAGATAAAGAAGGAGTAGATAAATGGAGATTAAAGGTTCGTGTTCAAAACTTTACACTTTTAGGGGGCACTAAAAATACCAACGAGGGTGGTGCACCAATGCCTCCTCAAACCACCAATCAACCTAATAATGGCAATACGCCAACTCCAACCGAAAGTTTGAGCGATGATTTACCATTTTAAAAAATGTTAATGAAAAAAGTAACTTACACTTTAGTTATAACTTTATTAATGCAGCCTTTTGTGTTTGCACAAGAAAGTTCTTACAATAAATTTCAGCATCAATTTGAAATTGGAACCAATTACACCAAGTATTTTGGACCTAGGTCAGTGTATGATGGTATAGGTATTAACAGTGCACGAAAACGAGGCGGGGTAAGTAATTATTTTGCTTATAAATTGATTTTAAATAATCAACATATTTTTAAAGTAGCATTATTGGAATGCAGTTCAAGTGATGCTATAGTTGTTAATAATAATTACCAATTATCAAACACTTACAGTAAAATTGTTGAATTAGGTTACGGTTATCGTGTTCCGGTAAAATACATAAATACAACAATTTTTGGTAATTTGTCGTACAGATATGGTGGAAGTGAGTCGGTAACTTCCAACCAACAAAATTTAGATTGGGTGGAAAATAAATATAATTCTCTCGGTGTTTCAACTCAAGTAGATTTAGAATATTTTTTTACTAAAAATTTAGGTGTTGGCCTAAACATTTGTTACTATTTTTTTCCTTTGGAATCAAATAATATAACCGATAAAGGAATGCTAGTAAACAACAACATATACCATGATTTTGAACCGATCAAACATTTTATGAACCTCAATTTTAAATTAGCTTATAAGTTTTCGATTACAAAATTGAAGAAATAATTTTTATAAACTAAAACCTACAGGCAGGTTTGAAAGTTGATACACACAAAAAAATAGATTATATTTGAAGCGAAAAGCAGGGTTTTTAATCCTGCTTTTTTTATAAAAAATACATGAACGCAAAAGAATTAAAAATTGCAGATTTTACTTATCATTTACCTGATTCAAAAATTGCTCAACATCCTTTAAAAGAAAGAGATAAAAGCAAATTGTTAATTTATAAAAATGGCCAAATAACTGAAACCATATTTAATAAATTACCTACTTTATTAAATGAAAATGATTGTTTAATTTTTAACGATACCAAAGTTGTTCATGCCCGTATTTTGTTTCAAAAAGAAAGTGGCGCTCGTATCGAAATTATGTGTTTAGAGCCGGTTAATCCTAGCGATGCAGCACTTTGTTTTAAGCAAACCGAAACTTGCCAATGGGCGGCTTTGGTTGGTAATAATAAAAAATGGAAAGAAGGTTTATTAACCAAAGTATTTGAAATAAATGGAATTGAAGTTACTTTGGTAGCTGAGCGTATAAAGCAACATTTAGATTCGTATTTAATAAAATTTACATGGAATGGCGGTTTTACCTTTGCCGATGTTATTTATTTCGCTGGTCTTTTACCTTTGCCACCTTACATGAACCGCGATGCAGACGAAGAGGATGAAAACCGTTACCAAACAGTTTATGCCAAATTTGAAGGTTCGGTAGCTGCTCCAACTGCGGGTTTGCATTTTACACAAGCTGTATTTGAAAAACTAAGTCAAAAAAACATAAAAACCGATTTTGTTACATTACATGTAGGAGCAGGCACGTTTAAACCTGTAAAAGCCGAAACCATGGCCGACCATCAAATGCACGAAGAGCATGTAATAATTGAGAAATCGTTGGTTCAAAATGTTTACAATAGCATTGAAAAAAAGAATAGAATAATTGTAGTGGGAACTACCTCACTCAGAACCATTGAAAGCTTATATTGGTTTGGTGTTTATTTAATTCAAAATAAGGCTGATTGGAAAGCCATCAACGAAATGAATATAACCCAATGGCAGCCTTATGAAAACGATGGAAATGCTTATTCAAATTCACAAGTTTTAAAAACTATTTTAGATTGGATGGATGAAAAAAAGTTGAATCAAATAACCGGAATAACCCAAATAATGATTGCGCCTCCTTACCAAATTAAATTAGCCGATGCAATAATTACCAATTTTCATCAACCAGAAAGTACCTTGTTATTATTGGTTTCGGCTTTTATTGGCGATGATTGGAGCGATGTATATTATTATGCCCTAAACAATAATTTTAGATTTTTAAGCTATGGCGATAGTTCCATATTGTTTAGGTAAATGTTATTTTTCGTCTCTACCAATCATTCTGTTTTCGTTTAATAAACGTTGTTCTTCGGCTATAATAAGTTTCATCTCTTCATCAGTAGGTTTGGTTTGTTTTTTATCTTTTACCAAGTCGTTTAAGTTTGGTTGGCCAGCATCTACCCAAGCAGTATACCACATATTAGCAACTGTTAAAATACTTGCTTTTAACCTTCGTTCCACTTGGCCTGCCAACATTTGGTGATATGCATCTGCATACTCCTTGCTGTATGCTTTAACTTGGGTTTGGCCTTTATATTCAATGCTGTATTTTTTACTTGCATCAAATGTGGCATTTAAATTTCGTTCAAAACCTAAAACGGTGTCCAGCCCTGCAAAACTTCCTTCACTAGCTTGCCATGCAATTTCTAGTGGATTGTTTAAATAATAACATTTACCTACAAATAAATCGTATTTAGTACTAAATAATTCGGGCAATCTGCTTTCCCAAAATCCATGAATCCCATTTTGATTGGTAAATTGTCCATTGTAGTTTTCCGAAGCATGTAAAGGCACATGTGCATCGGCCACATAATGGCCTAATTCGGCTGAAATTCTAAGAATTTTATCTAAATCATTTTCCTTAAATGCATAAGTTAATCTTTGCATCATTATTTGAATATGCCAAGGTACAATGCCATAAGCCAATAAGGTATCTTTTGTTAATTTTTTTATAGCATCATTCCAACTTCTTGGAACAGTATCTATGGGTAAAAACTTTTCGTAATGGTCTAAATCTATATAATGTCGGCATGCTTCAGCGGTATCGCTGTACCTACGCTTATCAGGGTTTACCGAATTTTCTGTTAAATAATCAATATTGGCTTTATAAAATGCAAACATTTCGGGTGGTAAGCTAAAAACGGCTAATCTATTTACCATTTTATGTCCATAAAAACCCCAAGCTAATAAGCCATTGGTTATCAATAAAAAAGGAATTAGAATTTGTAGTTTTTTCATGTGGCAATTTTAAACAAAATTGTTTAATTGTTTGTATTATTAAACTGTTCATTGACTTTATCCATGCATTTCTTCATGCTGTGCAATAAATTTGTAAATTATCAATTATAAAATACTAATCCTTACAATTAAATTTATTTACCTTTATTTGCAGTTTACTACCTATGGATACAAATAAAGAATGGTTTGCCGATTGGTTCGATTCGCCATACTATCATATTTTATATAAAAACCGAGATTATACAGAGGCAGAACAGTTTTTAAATAATGTAATTTCATTTTTAAAAATGCCTATAAATTCCTCTGTAATTGATTTAGCTTGTGGCAAGGGAAGGCATTCCGTTTTTTTAAATAAGGCTGGGTTTAATGTAACAGGTTTAGATTTATCGGCCAATAGCATTGAACATGCCAAACAATTTGAAAATAATAGTTTGCACTTTGATGTGGCAGATTTAAGGTCGTTTGAAACCAATCAATTATTCGATTATGGATTTAATTTGTTTACTAGTTTTGCCTATTTTAAATCGGATGAAGAGAATCAAAAAGTATTAAATCGGTTCAATGCTTGCTTAAACGCTAAAGGTATTTTGTTACTAGATTTTTTTAACGCTGAAAAAATTAAGCAAATGCAAAGTTACTCCGAAACAAAAATTATTGATGGAATTGAATTTAATTTACATAAAATAATTGATGATAAAAAAGTTACCAAACGCATTGAGTTTAATGCCGATGGCAAAGAATATTATTATCAAGAAGAAGTGCAATTATTAACGTTAGCCAATTTTGAAAAGTTATTTAGTCAAACAGGGTTTACTATTTTAAATGTATTTGGGAACTATAATTTAACCAATTTTGAACCTAATACTAGTGATAGACTTATTTTTATAGCACAAAAAAATAATTAATGGAAACAATCATTCAATACGATAAAATTTGGTTTTTGTTTGTTAATAATACGCTTGCTAATCCTTTTTTAGATTGGCTTTGCCCAATTTTAAGAAATCAAAAAACTTGGTATGTTTTTTATGCGGTTATTATTTATTTTTTTTATAAAAATTATAAAAACGATACTTGGAAAATTTTGTTGGCTATTGCACTAATGATTGTGGTTTCCGATCAATTTAGTGCCAATTTAGTAAAAAATACTTTTATGCGCACTAGGCCATGCAACGAACCTTCATTGGTAGGTATGGTAAGGCATTTGGTAAATAGTTGCAACGGATTTAGTTTTATTTCGGCCCATGCTACCAATCATTTTGCATTGGCTTTATTTTTTATTTTTTATTTTAAACATATAGGCAAATGGGTTATACCAGTTTCTTTATTTTGGGCATTTAGTATTGCATTTTCGCAGGTGTATGTTGGTGTTCATTATCCACTAGATGTATTTTTTGGGGCATTGGTAGGAAGTTTATTTGGTGCTGCATTTGCTAGGTATAGCCTTAAATTTATTAGTTTAGCCAATTAATTATATTATTTTAAATGAGTTATTTGTTTTTAGGACTCCTATTTATTTCACCTTTTTTAGGCTCATTAGCAGCCCTTTTTTCTAATAAGTACGATGAAAATAAGTTAAAGTTATTGTTGTCGTTTGCAGGTGCATATTTGTTTTCAATAACCATTGTAAGTTTAATGCCCGAAGTTTATTCAAATGCCAATAAGTATACAGGTGTGTTTATTTTAGCTGGCTTTTGGTTTCAAATATTATTAGAGAAATACTCTAAAGGAATTGAACATGGGCATTTTCATTTACACGATGTGGTAAAAAAACATGTTATTCCTTTTGGCATAATTGCAAGTATGTGTTTGCACACCTTTTTAGAAGGCATACCATTAGGTGCATTTTTTACTAGTAACTCAAATATTAGTTACAGTATGTTAGTTGGCATTGCATTACACGAGTTTCCTGCTGCTTTTGCTTTAGCTGTTATTTTAAAAGGATTAAAACTAGGTAATAAAGTTATTTTAGTCCTAATGAGCCTGTATTGTTTAGCCTCACCTACAGGCGCAATTTTAAGTTATAGCTTAAATTACACATTGTCAGAACAAATTTTTAGCCAATTTATGGCATTTGTAATTGGTACTTTTTTACATATATCCACTACCATTTTATTCGAATCCACTGAACACCACCGATTTTCAACTTATAAAACTTATGCAGTTTTAATTGGTGTTTTTTTAGCATTAATGGTTGTTTTTTTACAGTAAATAATGTGCATAATGTTATTATTTTTTGTAAAAAATAATGCTTTATTTGTACTTAATAATTGATGAAATTATGAGTTATACCCTTGAAGTTTTATTTACATTATTAGTTTATTTTATGGCTTTTAATGTATTTTATCTGTTCTTTTTTGCAGTTTGTTCCATTTTTAATAAACCAATAAGTAATACTGAAAATAAATATCTAAATAAATTTGCGGTTTTGCTGGTAGCTTATAAAAACGACCATGTAATTTTAGAAAGTGCTGCCGAAAATTTGAATCAAACTTATCCCAAAGATAGCCACGATATTATTGTGGTAGGCGATCATTTACAAATAGAAACTGTATCGCAATTAGAAAAATTGCCTATTAAAGTTTTGGCTTTCGATTTACCCTATTCTACCAAAGGAAACAGTGTAAGAAAAGCAGAGGATTTAATTGTAAATGGTGGCTACGATTTTATTGTATTACTTGATATTGATAATGTAATGGAACCTGATTATTTAAGGAAATTAAATAATGAAATAGATAGTGAGGTGCAGGTAATTCAAACACATAGAACGGCTAAAAACTTAGATACACCAATTGCAATTTTAGATGCATTTAGCGAGGAAATTAACAATTCAATATTTAGAAAAGGCCATGTTAATATTGGTTTACAAACTGCTTTAATTGGTTCTGGAATTGCATTGCGAAAAGACTTTTTTGTAGATGAAGTTTTAAAAATTAGGGCTGTTGGTGGTTACGATAAGGAAATGGAGTTAATTATGGCTTTGAAAAAAACCAAAACTAAGTACACTCCAAATATTGATGTGTATGACGAAAAAACACGTTATATAGACGATTTAAATAAACAACGTACCCGTTGGTTTTCAGCACAGTTCTTCTATTTACGTAAAAACTTATTGAAATCTTTTATAAGTTTATTTACCAATAGTAACCTTAATTACTTTAATAAAACCTTGCAATTATTATTAATGCCAAAGGTTTTGGTATTGGGTTTTTCATTCCTTTTACCTGTACTTTCATTTTTATTCTATCAATCACTTTTGGGATTATGTATAGCAAATTTTATTGCAGTAATTTTAGCTGCATCATTGGGCTTACCAAAACGTTTTTATAAGGCTGAATATTTTTCGGCTATTCAAAAACTACCAATTGTATTTGTTACCTTGTTAAAAAGTTTAACAAAGTTAAAGGGAGCAAATAGAGCATTTATTGCAACTCCGCATCATGCTAAAGAAAAAAAATAATTTTAACTAAAACATAAAAAATTAAAGGCCGTATAACAATTTGTTTTACGGCCTTTTTTGTATTTCCTATATCTTGTTATAAACCTATTGCTGACTAGCCAATAAATACATTACAGCCATCCTAATAGCTACACCATTTTCCACTTGGTCTAAAATTATGGCGTGTTTGCTATCTGCCACATCGCTTGTTATTTCTACACCACGGTTTATTGGCCCTGGATGCATTACTACAATTTCCTTATTTAATGAATCTAAGCGTTGTTTATCTAAACCATAAAGCATGCTATATTCCCGCAGAGAAGGAAAATATTTAATATCTTGTCTTTCTAATTGTATACGCAACATGTTAGCTACATCACACCAATTTAAGGATTTCATTAAATTGGTTTCTACCTTTACACCCAAGCTTTCAATATGTTTTGGAATTAAGGTACTTGGTCCGCAAACCATTACTTCGGCACCTAATTTTTTTAAGCAAAATATGTTTGAAATAGCCACGCGTGAATGTAAAATATCGCCCACTATTACAACTTTTTTACCTGCTACACTTCCCAGTTTTTCCCTTATCGAAAATGCATCTAACAAGGCTTGAGTTGGGTGTTCGTGTGTTCCATCTCCAGCATTAATAATATTTGCATTGATATGTTTTGATAGAAAAATGGCAGCCCCCGGGGCAGGATGGCGCATTACTACCATGTCCACCTTCATGGCCAAAATATTGTTAACAGTATCGATTAATGTTTCGCCTTTTGAAACAGAAGAAGACGAAGCTGCAAAATTTACGGTATCGGCACTTAATCGTTTTTGGGCTAATTCAAAAGAAATACGAGTACGAGTTGAATTTTCAAAAAAAATATTGGCAATTGTTACATCTCTTAAAGATGGAACCTTTTTAATAGGTCTATTTATTACAGTTTTAAAACCATCGGCTGTTTCAAAAATTAATTCAATATCACTTTGATTGATATCTTTAATGCCTAAAAGGTGTTTTTGTGTAAATTTTTTCATTTAATTAATTGCTAAAATTGGATTGAAATGCAGCTTATTAAAAATATTTTTTTAACTACTTACAATTAATGCGATATCGGCTTTGCTATTTTCTTTCCATTCAACTTTTACTTTATCGTTTGCTCGGGTATCTACAGTTATTCCTGTATAGTCAGGCTGAATAGGCAAATGGCGGCTAAATCGTCTATCAATTAGTACCATTAACTCCACTTTTTCTGGCCGGCCAAAATCAACCAAAGCATCCAGGGCTGAACGAATGCTGCGCCCTGTGTATAGCACATCATCAATTAGCACCACTTTTTTATTTTCAACTGTAAAGTTTATTTTCATGGCATTGGGTACAATTTGTTCCTTGCCACGTCTAAAATCATCTCTGTAAAAAGAAATATCTAATTCTCCATAAAGCAAATTTTCTTTATGGGTAATCTCAATTAATCGTTTTAAAATTCTGCGCGCCAAATATGTTCCTCTAGGTTGAAGGCCAATAATAGCTGTATTATCAAACGAGCCATGTTTTTCAATTAGCTCATAGCAAAGTCTATCTATTACAATACTAAATTGTTTTTTTTCGAGTATAGTTTTACTGTTCATTGGCTTTAAACCATTTTATTGGCTTTTATTATTTGTAAAATTTGAAAAACTTTTTATTGCACAAATCTATTCATATTACGCTTTATTCAAAATTGCCAGAGCATTTTGTTTATCCAAATGTAATTGCGCTTTTAAAGCATCTAATCCATTAAATTTTTCTTCATTACGCAGCTTGTTCACAAATTCAATTTTGAGCATTTCGGTGTAAATTTCTTTTTCAAAATCAAAAATATTTACTTCAATACTTCGTCCTTTATCCGCTACAGTTGGGTTATTGCCAATATTTAACATGCCACCAAACCTTGCTTTATTGTACCAAACCCAAACAGCGTAAACACCATCTTGAGGTATTAATTTAAAAGTATTTTCTACCTGAATATTGGCAGTTGGATAGCCAATGGTTCTGCCTAATTGTTTGCCTTTTACTACTTTTCCTTCTAGGCTATAGCTGTTTCCTAAATACTTTTGAGCAGTTTGTATATCGTTATTTAACAATGCACTGCGTATTTTGGTTGAGCTTACTGCAATTTCATCAATATCTTGTTCTGGAATTTCTTCAACCTCAAAACCATAAAGTGATGACGATTCTTTTAAATGTTCAAACGATCCTTCGCGGTTTTTTCCAAAACGATGGTCATAGCCAATTACCAAAGTATTGGTTGTTATTTTATTAACTAAAATTGTTCTAATAAATTGTTCAGAAGTTTGGCGCGAAAATTCTTTAGTAAATGGCAAAATAATCAAATGGTCAATTCCGGCTTTTTCTAATAAATGAATTTTTTCGTTTAAGGTGCTCAATAATTGCAATCCGTGGTCATGAGGAAAAAGCACCATGCGCGGATGAGGCTCAAAAGTAATCAATACCGTTTCGCCATCTTTAATGGAAGCAATTTGTTTTAAACGCTCAATTATTTTTTTATGCGCCAAATGCACACCATCAAAAGTACCTTGGCTAACAATGGCATTTTTTATTTCAGGAAGTGTATTTATATCAAAATGTACTTGCATATTTTGATTAATAAAAACGTTTAAAACCAATCATTTTTCTTGCTTCCATAATAGTTGCGCTAGCACTTTCTCGGGCTTTTTCGGCACCTAATTTTGCTATTTTTCCAAGCATTTCATCATTGCCCTTTATATCGTCAATTTTTTGTTTAATGGGTTGTATAAATAAGGCCATATCTTCAGCCAATTGTTTTTTCATGTCGCCATATCTAATGCTACAATTAGCAAAGGTATTTTTATAATGCATTATTACATCATCGGCCGAAACCAACTGCATTAAATCAAATAAATTTTGGACAGCTTGGCTAGGAGTGGAGTTAGGCTCAGTTGGAGCCACATCACTTACAGCTTTCATTATTTTTTTTCTAACCACTTCGTCTTCATCATTTAAATTTATAACAGTGTTGTCTCCATCGCTTTTACTCATTTTTCCTCCACCTTGTAAGCCTGGAACTTTTACCAATTGGTTTCCATAATTAAATGCTTGTGGTTCTGGAAAAAGTTCATGATTGTAAATTCTGTTAAAACGGTTTCCAAAAGTTCTGGCCATTTCTAAATGTTGCTCTTGGTCTTTACCTACCGGAACTTTTACTGCTCTGTGAATTAAAATATCGGCTGCCATTAAAACTGGGTAAGTTAATAAGCCAGCATTTATATTGTCGGGGTGAGATTTTGCTTTTTCTTTGAATGAAGTTACGCGTTCTAATTCGCCTTTGTAAGCATGCATGTTTAGCAACAAATATAGTTCTGCTATTTCGGGTAAATCACTTTGAATATAAATGGTACTAGCCTCTGGATCTATTCCACAAGCAATGTATTCTGCCAAAACTTGTTTTACATTTTGGTGTAAGTCAGCAGGGTTTGGATGAGTGGTTAATGAATGGTAATCAGCAATAAAAAAGTAACAATTAAAATCATACTGCATTTTTATAAAATTTTTTACTGCGCCCATATAATTTCCCAAATGTAAATTTCCAGTTGGCCTAATTCCACTCAATACAATTTCTTTTGTCATTTTTTTAATTTAAAATAGGTTGGCAAATTAACTTTTAAATATAGAATCTACAATTGAATATAGTTAAGCTATTGTTTTTTAAAAACTTATTATATATTTGGTAATATTTAATTTATAAAATGAAGAGAATTTTTACAATTTTAATGTTAGGATTTTGGGCTACTTCTAATGCTCAAGTAAACAATTTGCAGCTGACTCAGCTGCTAAAAAAGGCCGGTTTTAATAATTTAA
>JBGSBN010000005.1:0-36314 GCA_041730515.1 Methylacidiphilales bacterium
TCTTTGTATTTTTTAATAAAATGAATTATTTCGTCAATATTATTTTGAGGCACCTCAATTGGCACATAACCCATTCCAATTAATTTACCTTTACTTACATAAATGGCTGAATACTCTTTTCCATTACGACCTGAATCTACAATTAAAAAACTTTCTTTATTACTTAGTTGAACTATTAAATCATTTACTTTGGCATTGTATTCAAATACGGTTTCCATTTTTTTACAAGTACAATTTTCATCGACACATGCTGCTTGAATGCCACAAAATTGTGGACATAAATCGAAAATGGTAGCCATTTGTTTTACATGTTCAATGGCTTCAGTTTTGGAGCTATATTCCAATAGTGGTTTGGCATGGCGGTGTTTGCCTATAATTTCAGTTCCAAGTCTAATTAGCCCATTTCTATCTTGGTAATCGTATAAGCCATATTTGGCATCGTATCTTTTTTGTGCTTTGTTAAACGCTGGCCAATGCTGCTTTATCTCGTGCGATTCAAGTAAAAGTGCCATAAGTTCTGTGGCTGTTTCCTCATGAGAAATGCTGTGTATTTCTCGTAAAAAATCTTGCTTTTGTTTGTTAGCCGAATTATTTGAGAAATGACTACTTACACGGCTTTTTATATTTACTGCTTTGCCTACATATACTACTTTCCCATCGTGGTTATGAAAATAATAAATGCCCGGTTTGCTAGGCAATTGCTCAAATTGTTCTTTAGGTAAGTTAGGTGGAAGTACTTGCTCCTTTGAACCCTTTTTAAGCATTTTATTTATTTCGTCATCCTTATCTTCCGATAATAATATTTCAAAAAGCTTCACGGTAGCAGCAGCATCGCCTTTGGCACGATGCCTGGCATGCATTGGAATATTTAAATAGCCACATAAATTTCCTAAACTATAACTGGCATAACCCGGAATAATTTTACGACTTAATCTTACTGTACAAAGTTTATTTGTATTTAATTGATAGCCATTTAGCTGCAATGAATGTTTGATGAATGAATAATCGAAATTTACATTATGAGCCACAAAAATATTGCCTTTAAGTAGTTGGTAAATTTCGTCAGCTACTTGGCTAAAGGGTGGGGCATGGGCCACCATTTCGTTACTAATTCCTGTTAACGATTCAATATACCTTGGAATTTCTACGCCAGGATTAATTAATGTTTCATACTCGCTTACAACCTTTTCTCCATCAAAAATAAAAATACAAATTTCTGTAATTCCATTGGTCGATGCATGTCCACCGGTTGTTTCAATATCTACTATTGCATACATATAAGGCTGTAATATTACTTAATAAATTTCCGATAAAAAAATGAGTGTATTGCGATAATTAGGCGTCTAAATTATGGTGTTCAATTAATCAGTAAAATATCAATTTAATTAACTCAAGAAAATTTGACCCATTCCAGGTCTTATAAGTTGTACTTTAATATACCTGAATTTTATTCGGTGTTTTAGTATTGAGCAAAAATGCCACCAACGAAGTAATTGAATATGTAAATACTAAAGTAAAAACCAATTAATAATAGTCTATATTTCTATAAACATGAAGGCTGTTTTAACAAAATAAATTCTTTTATTTTTTTACCAATCAATAGGGTAACTTTTATTTCGTTTTTAACTTGAGTCGATTTCTTTAAATCACAAAGTTCAGCATAACTTAATTTTCCTATTTCATTATTATCAATTTTCAAAACCTGCTGCCCAATTTTAAATCCAGCTTTTTTAGTTTCTTTATTTTCCCAAACAAAATTTATTACCAATTGATTGGAGTAGTTTAGGCCAAATCCAATATCAAAAATACTGTTTAATGTAGTATCATATTTTACGGGAGTAAGTATCATTTTCTTTTCTAAAAAATTATATACAAATACGTTTCTTTTTAACAACGCAGAACCAATAGTTGGTTTACAACTACAAATGGTAGCAGGAATATTTGTAATAAATCCCGATTGTGTTTTGAATGAATCTATTTTCAAATTTGATACATATGAATTTTGAACAGAAAATGCTGCAAGTGCATACTGTCCAAATCCTTCCTTCCTTTTAAGTTTTTTGTATTTTTTTGATTTCCATAAAACATCATCATTAGATTGAAAGTAACTAGAAAAACCGGAGTCAATAAGCGCATAAAAAGCTATTTGGTCGTGACTTAATTGAAACAAAGGAAGGCGAGAATTAGTAAATTCAATATTAAATTCTGTACTATTTATTTCCTTTTTAAATGATGTTTTCTAAAATGAAATCATTTGATTAGTAGGGTCCAATTTCCAATTGCATAGTTTAATAAGGCTTGTTCCAAGTACTCCATCAATTTTTACACAGCCTAAATTTGCCAATCTTTCAGTGTTTGCCACTAAGCAAACTATATTGTTAAAGGAGCTTTTACCAATACAAATATTTTTAAAAACTACGTTTGCATTATTTTCTTTTCCACCTGCATCTTCAATTGGTAAAGTACTTTCAATATTGGCCTTACCTACAATTTCACTAGAAATAAAACATCCTGTGGCACCTGTATCAAATAAAAATAGATATTCCTTACCATCAATTATAACTTTTACAAAAGGAACATGATCTCGTTGGTAAATGATTGGAACTGATTCTACACTATCATTTCCCATTGCTAAAACACCTGAGTTTAATAATTGCTCCTCATTTTTAGTTACTGTTTGAGCAAAAAGATTTAAACTAAACAATGATATAAAAAATAACACGCTGCATACTTTCATAAATAATAGGTTTAATAGGGTGTTTAACAATAGCTCTCAAGTAAAGTTTTATATTAGCTTACTTAAAGGGGTACTTTTATTGATGCATTTATTTTTTGCCAAAAAAAATAAAGCTAATTGGCTTTAAAATATTTCTATAAAATACCCAATTTGCAAAAAATCTCTTCCCGTTTCATCATTAATTTTATAGTCGAATTGGTGTAAATAACCAACTTGCAAAGTGGTTGATTTTGAAGGCTTGTAATTGAATGCAACTTGCATTCTGTTTCTTTCAAAATAGAGCTCATTATCGGTAAAGAAAATTTCGTTGCTGGCAGTAACTTGATAAGGTTTATAGTTGTTTTTTTCTTTACCAAAGGGGTAAGCCAAACCTAATCTATACCTAAAACGATTTCTATAACCATTGGAAGTAAATCTTAATTCTGTTCGATACCGTTGCTCTATTTTTAACTTACCTAACGACTGAAATAACACAATTTGTGGCCAAATTCTGAATTCATTGTTGTTTTTGGGAGTTACAAAATCGCCACCTTCCCTATAAGTTTGATAGCTTCCTGCACCTAAGGTAAATGTGGCATTATTATGAAATTTATAATTAAAACCTGCTTTGTACTCGTAATAATGGAAATTACTATAGAATTTTAAGGAACGTAACTGTGATTCGCCAAATAAACTCCATTTGTTATTTACATTTAATTTTAAATTTACAATATTCCAACTACCTAATTCAAAGTTTTGAGCTACGATTATTTTAGTTGACAAAAAGATTATTAAGGTTACAAGTGAAACTCTTTTCATATTTAATTTATAAAATAGTTTACTTCTTTTCAATCATTGAAATTGATTTTTGAAATATATGTGAATTTGGAATGGTAATTAATTCGCCACTAGCTGTTTTAAGATGAACAAAGAAATAAGTTAGGTCAATTACTTCGCCCTCAAAAGGGCAATCTTTATCAAGTACTTTAATGGTATCACCAATTTTTACAGGGTGATTAAAAAACAACAATAAGCTGGAAGTAATATTTGACAACAATGACCATTGCGCAAAAAAAGCAATACCCAATGCCGTTAAAAGTGTTCCTACAAATACAGCAATTTCATTTTGTTTTAGCCCCCAAATAGCTGATAGCAAAATGGTAGCAGTTAAGAAACTTAAAATATGAACTGCTTTGATAATCATTTTCCTTCTGCCCCTCTGTAAATGAGTATTTTTAAGCGAATTATTAACAAATGTTTTTGTAATATAATACACCAAAAAGTAACTGACAACAACTAAACTGCTCTCAATAAGTTGTATTTTGTATGGTTCCATTGTTTTGTTTAAAATAATTGTTGTAAATAAATCGAATGCAATTGCAAGGCGCAAACTTATTTATAAAAAACGATTAATCTTTATTTGGAACCATTATTCCGTCTGTGTTTTTATGTAATTTCATTTTTACTAAAATTTCGTGTAAAGTTTCAGCTGCCAAACCATGCAAAACCAATCTGTAGGCTGCGCTGTAAGTAGTTTCAGGAACCATTGGATGTTTATTATTTACTAACCCTAAATGGCCGGGAGTACCTAAAATTTGAGCAGTATAAATGGCTATCGTTTCATCTAATTGTAAGGAATTAGATGCTCTTACAAAATCGTTTGAAGTTAAAAATAGTTGATAAAAAGGAGTAAATAATTCAATTGCAGACCTCAAATCTAATACATTAGTCCATTTATTTGGAAATACAATATGGTTGAATTGGTCTTCAGAAATCATGCTTAAATTGAGAGGATTTTTGCCCTTTATCGATAGTTCTTTTTCCTTCAGTTGTTTGTTTAATTTTATTATAAAATTGTATAAGTTCAAGTCGTGTTTTAAAAATAAATCATCTTTGATATCTTCAAAATTATAAGGTTTTAAAGGCGATGTTTTAATTTCAATGCCTTCTATGTTGTAGGCAATAAATTCCATTATTTCACTACCCACATGAAAATGCCTAAAAATAAGCAGATTAGCGTCTTTGCTTACAAAGTGTTTTAAGCCCCAAGAAAGTATTCTATGCAAAATTTTGGAAGAATTAATGAGATTGGGCAGGAAAAACTTAAAAACATGAATAAAGAACATCAATATTTTTGAAATTACCTTGATAATTGGCAATAAAAATTTAGTCGATTTAGAATCGTTATCTCTCATCAACGAAAGCTTGGTGGCATCATTAATCGGAATGCTTAAATCAAGGTACATAGCCAACCATGGATTAGGGTCTCTTTCATCATGATTACTAAAAGTACTATTTTTATTTTCGTCCATTTTCATTTTTTAAAAGTTATAAATATACATCATAAAACAGGTTAGCACTAATAATTTCCAAGTTCTTCTAATTGAAGCTTATATAATTTGGCAGTAGTTTTGGCAGTTTTAACAATTTTCTTGGCAATATCTATGTTCATACTTGGATGGCTTAATGCTTTTTCTAAATTATGAAAATGGTTTTCATCTGCTACACCATGATAGGTAAAAAACGAAACTTGATTGTCTGCTAAATTAAGTTGTTCCTTTATCATTAAGCCCCAATAGCTTGCCAATCGCTTTCCAATACCCTCAATAATAAACATGGCACCAAGCAAATCGATAGGGTTTTGCTTACTAGCTTGTTGAAACATAAATGCTGATAAAGACATGCTACCAATATTTTTTTCATTGGTTTGAATAGCCGAAATTTCTTCTCCTAAATTTACAAAATTCTTTTCTAGCATTTGGTAATCTTTATGTTCGGCAGCAGTATGTTTAATAAAAGCAGAACGTAGTTCAAAAAGTTCAATATCAATATTGGAGGCTGCCCTAGAAATCCATTGAGACCCATCAATTACCTGCTGTCTCAAATCATGTAAAAGTAGTTTATAATCTTCTAAACTTAATTTGCCAGCATGTATTTTTGTAATAATTGGTACTTTTAAAAGCGCAGTCTCAAAGTCAATCCAAATTTGCGCTAACTGCCTAATTAGCCATTCAGAAGTTTCGTTTTTATTAATATTTAATTCTGGGGTTTCAACTTTTCTAAAAGGAAAACTTATTTCATTTTGATGTTCAGTAGTTTCTACTTTTAGCTGCATAAATGAAGTAATAAACCTACCACTTTCAGGCACCATACAAAGTATAGTATCGCCTTGTTTAAGTTTATTAGAATACATTAGTTCTTCCAAAATAATGAATATAGAAGCAGAACCAGTATTACCTTTTGTGGTTAAATTACTAAACCATTTCTCATTTACAATAGCACCACCACCTTTTTCCATTAGCTCTTGAATTGGTTTCTTAAATACTTCAGATGAATAATGACAACAAAGCCAATCCACTTGATCCTTTTTTATTTTACCTTGGTCAATTAATTCAAAATAATGCGCTACTCCAGTTTGAACTACTTTGTCTAAAAGCCTTACATCTTGTTGTAAATTAATGGCACCTGCTTTTGCTGCTTCTTCATAACTTGGATAATCAAGCCAAGTTTTTTCGGTTTCATTTTTGTTATCCGTTTTTCCAGTAAACATACATACCGGAAATTCATTGGCATGCGATTTTATCTCAATCCATTCAATTTTTAATGAAATGCCGTTGGTATTTTTTTTATTGGCTAATACAAATGCACCCGCACCGTCAGAAAGCATCCACCTCAAAAATTCGGTATCAAAGGGAAGCGACTTTACTCCTTGTGCTTCAAATCGAGAAGATTTAAACATCCTGCTTGCCAATTCGCTTCCAACACAAACAGCATTTTGTTTTTCATTACTTTTTATTTGAGAATAGGCCGCCTTTAAAGCCATTACACCACTTGCACACACGCTTTGAAAACTAGCTACCTCGCATTTATTTAATGGCAAGCCTGCATGAACCATACTTGCAAAACCAGGTATTGGTAAATCGCCTTGGGTAGTACCAGTGCTTAAAAGCTCAATTTCGTTGGAGCGAATTTCACTCTTAGCTATTGCTGCTTCTATTGCTTTAACGGCCAATTGTGCATTAGAATGTGTACTTTCTTGCCGTTTATTTAAAGCATAATGCCTTTGTTTAATTCCATTTTGTTTTAGAATTCGGCTTTTTACCAAACTATCTTTTCCATACAATCTTCCTAAATAATCTTCCATTTCTTCATTAGAAATAGGACTGTTTGGTAAATAAACACCTGCACTTGTTATATATACATCTTTCATTGCTTATGCTATTTTGTTTTGTTAAATTTAGTAAATATTAAATCGAAAATGACTAATAAAAAGCCATAATTTTTTCTATTTTTAAAATGATGTTCATTGTGGGCACTGCCAAATAAAAGCCATTTATTGCCCTTGCCGTTTCCAAACCGATAGTTGCAATGTCCAGAATAATTTATTAGCACACTTGTTAATGGATAAATGGCAACTGCAACAAACGAAAGTGGGAAAAACAATAAAATAGTTAAAGGAACAGTGCTTAATAATAACGCCTCTAACCAATGGAAACTATAAACGGAATATACTGTTGGTACTTTTGATTGATGATGGATATAATGAACACGTTTCATAAAAAATGGCAGGTGCATTATACTGTGAATAATAAAAAAATGGACCTCGTTCCAAAGATTTAAAATAACTAATCCAAAAATTATATTGAAAAAAGTATCTGGTGCTATAAAAATGGCTCCATGTCTAATTAAATATATAATTGGAATTGTTGAAGTTCCAAAAATAAAAATGGATTTGAATGAATGTTTTTTCTCGAAATTTAGTTGCTTCTGAGTAATTTCCTTTTCTTCAATTTTATGCAATAAATTCTTTTTTGCTAATAATTCGCAAATACCATTAAAAACAGGAGCAAGTGCAAAATATAAAAAAACAAAATACACCCAACTTAACGCAAACAATGTGGCATAAGAAAAATTGTAAATTATATGATGTATTTGTTCGTAAATCATTTGTTTTTGCAAAGTTAATGTTAAAAAAAGAACAAAAAACAAGTTATAGCTTGCTTTTTTAAGATTCGTTTTCATAGTGTTGGAATAATTACAAACAATCTGCGAGCTTGTGTTATTTCATTAGAATTAATAACCAAATTATAAGTATCGGCAGCAGTTCCAGAAAGGTTAATTTCGATAATTTCATGCTAATATTTATGCCGTTTTGCTGTATTAAAGATAATTACAAATCTCATTAATAGGTTGATCTTAATGATTTAGTATCAGCAAAGAGCTCATTTTGTTAATCTCAAACTAATAAATATATTTATTGATTATCAGTGCTTTCTGTTTTTAAATAAAAAAGATTAGTGGTGAATAGTTGTAAATGTGGTTTGTATAGCTTTAATTGCTATTAGAAAAATTGGTGGATACTGAGCACATCCACTAATTTTATCCTAATTAATCGGGACAAAAATAAGGCTACCCTATTGAAAACAAATAAATATTTAAGCGTACGTAAGTAAAAAATCCAGCCAGTGCGATTTTGCAAACCACACTTATTAGTATTAGCATTTTTCATGCGAAAAATTTATATGCATAAATATATTTGCTTTAAATTGGTATTATAAAAGGCGGATTGCAAATCCTGATAAGCTGGTACTCGTTATGAATGGAAAATTAGTTTTTCAAAGCAATAAACCTGTTTCATCTATTTCTGTAGACGATTGGATAAATGGAGCCTATTTAATTTTAATAACCAACTCAAAAAATTACCATTATGAAAACCATAAAATTATTATTAATCATTAGCCAAATGCTGGTTGGTGTTAAGTTTATCAATGCACAAGCTGTGATGCCAAACATAAGCTATATGTATTTATCAAGAAGTTCGCAATATGAATTAAAATTTTTATTCAGAGATACTTATGGTCTTGACCCACAAAAAGACACCAATTTTGAATATATTATGATTCCTAATGAATCTATGCTTGTTAATGGAAATAAGGTTTATCATAAAATTAGAAAATTTCCGAGTAACAAAATGGATACCATTTTGTATTTTGATTTTGACTTAAAAGTAAACGATAAAATAAATAGAGGATATTTTAATTATTTGTATGTGGTGGATTCCATAAAATCTATTCCTCTTCTTGATGGTAATTTTTATATGCATTGGTTTTTAAGTTCTAATCAAGGAGGTAATCTTATTTGGATCAAAGGCTTAGGAGATAGTAGAAGAGGTTGGATAAGAGACGATGCTGGCTTTACCCCAGAAGGTTCTCCAAAATTACAAGCAATTTGTAGAGATAATAATTTGGTGTATTGGTATGATGGCTATAATTTTTTTGAACCTTATACAGTAAAACCAACATGTAATTTTGATAGCTTATTTTTCATTCAAACTTCCATTTCGCCAATCAAATCTAATGTTTTAAAAATTTACCCCAACCCCGCCACCTCACAATTAAATATAACAAGTAATAGTAATATCAAAACAATATTGGTTTATAATGTAACTTGTCAGTTGGTAAAGGAAATAAACTATGAGAATAATAATTTGAAAAATATTTCTTTAGCTATTGATGATTTAGCGCAGGGCATGTATATGGTACAAATTATAGATGAATTAGATGCTAAGTTAACAAGTAAGTTTATTAAAGAATAACAAAGCTAACTATGAAAAAACTACTTTTACTTTCTATTTTACTGGTATTTTCAAGCTTAGTGTTTGGTCAAAATACGTATGAAAATTTTAAAGATTCAACTTATGCTACTGACTTTATAATAAATAACGATACTATTTATACTATCAGCTCCTACACTTATAAATTAGCCACAGAACAGTTGCCCACAAAACATTTAAACCCATTACAAAATATGTAGAGCAAATAGATTGGGAAGTTTATAACAGATATGGTGAAAAGATATATTCTGCTAATAAATTAATAGATGAATGGGATGGAACCTTGAACAATAATCCATGCCAAAGCGATGTGTACTTTTATATAATAAACTATAAAGGCATTTTGCCAAATAATACCAATCAAACCATAAAAGGAACTTTAACATTAATGAGATAAAAATATATGGAATTATTTAACCAAACTAAAAGTATGAACAAAAAAACAATTTTAACTTTAGCATTAATAATTATTGGCTTACTAAGTGCCAATGCACAAATTGGAAAGGGAAGCATAGCTATAGGCTCCACGGTTATTGGTAGCTTTAGTCAATCGGAAAATAAAAGCACAGCGTTAAGTACTTATATTACCAGCACAAACGATACAATAATTAGTACCTTAAATATAGATAGAGATATTAGTATTTGGAGCTTAAATATTAACCCCAATTTTGAGTATTTTATTAAAGATAATTTAAGTATAGGGTTTGGATTTGGCTACCATATAAACCAATCAAAAACTATTATAGATTATCCAAATTCTGGCTTTTATAAAACAACAATTACCAATACAATTGAAAGATATATTCCAGGGATTTATATTAATAAATATTGGTTTATTACACCAAAATTTTCCTTCAATATTAGGCCGTCCATTAATTCGTTTTACAACGAAATAACTAGTTATAACAATGTGGAAAATCCTGCATTTTCCCAAAATCAAACAGCGAATACACAAATAACTTCCAATTGGTATCACACCATTAATTGTCCTTTTGGTATCAATTATTTTATTGCTAATAAATGGATGCTTGGTTTGCAAACTAATTTATTTCAATACAAATACGAGCGTAACTTTCAATCCTTTAATTTTTTTGGTTCCAATATTAGTTTATCACTTGGTATAAATTATTTTGTTAAACAAAAACCAATTGCAAAAACTAATTAATTGGTTAAAATTTTAGAAGAAGTTAACTACAAAAAATAAATTGATTACAATTCGACAAATTAAATAAACCCAACTTCCGTCAAACTCTTAGAAAGCCATTGCGCTGCCAAGGCGTCAGACGGATTGATAAACCAACCTCAAAAACCATTAAAATAAAAAACCACATTTTTCGTTTAAGGCAAATGAATCAAAAAATAAACTTGCAAACTATTTGGCTTTTTTGTTGCGCCCTTTTTTGCATTATATTATCGTTTTATCGCATTTATTTTACTCAAAAATGGTTCTTTCTATTTTTAAATTGGAATTTGTTATTAGCTGTAATTCCTTTTGTGCTAAGTTCCTTTTTAATTAATAGTAATACCATTTTGATTTACAAATTAGGCCAATGGGTTTGGGGTAAATCTTAGATGGTATTATGCCGCTAAAAATAAATTGGACTAAATCATACTTCAAAGCGGTATAAATATTTAGCCCAAAGTAAAATTGCCTTTGTAATTGTGTTATTGGTTTGGATTTTATTCTTCCCTAATTCTCTTTACATTTTTACCGATTTATTTCACATAAAAATCAGAAAAATAATGCCCATTTGGTATGATTTAGTCTTGATTCTATCCTTCGCATTTACAGGTGTAATGTTTGGGTTTAAAAGTTTAAATCATTTGGTTCAAATTTCATCATCATACATTAGTAAAAAAGTACAAAATACAGCCATTGTTTTTCTCTTTTTTTTAAGCAGCTATGGTATTTATTTGGGTAGATTTTTGCGTTGGAATAGTTGGGATTTGATTAACGAACCAACCAAGCTTTTAACCGATGTGGGCGACCATCTTACAAACCCTGCGGAAAACATTTCTGTTTGGGCTATGACTTTGGTAATGGGACTGTTTTTGAATATGCTATATTGGAGTTTTAAAATACTAAAGTTTTAAATCAAATTATCTATTCTCAAATAAATAGTTTTAAGTAGTTTTTTTTCGCTCAATAACTATACAAATAATTTTAAATAATAGCCAATATTAAAGCAGTGGCCATGAAATAAAAAGTCATGGCCATTGCTGCGTAAGAAATAAAATGGAGTATTTTTATTAGTGACTTTTTTTTGCCGTTTTCATCTGAATCACATCCACTAAAAAAGCAAATGCCATTGAGAAATAAATATAACCTTTTGGTATTTCAAAATGCAATCCTTCAGCTATAAGCGATACTCCAATCATCATTAAAAAACACAAAGCTAAAATTTTAAAAGAGGGATGTTTTCTAATAAAATCGCTAATAGGTTTTGAAGCCAATAGCATTATAGCTACTGTAATAATTACAGCAGTATACATAATCCAAATTTCTTGAACCATACCAACAGCAGTAATAATAGAATCGATTGAAAAAACTAAATCTAAAATGATGACCTCCAATAATAATTTACCGAAATTTTGGCTAGTAGGTGAAACTACATTTACCTCATTTACCACTTCTGTTTTATGGTATATTTCTTTGGTACTTTTATATATTAAAAACAAACCACCCATTAATAAAATAAGGCCTTTACCTGAAAAACTAATTTCGAATAGCTCAAATAAGGTTTGATCTAATTTTAAAATCCAAGTGATAAATGCCAATAAACAAAGGCGCATAATCATGGCTAAACCTATTCCCCAATATCGCAGCTTGTTTCTTTGACTTTCGGGTAGCTTATCGGCTAAAATAGAAATAAAAATAATATTGTCTATTCCCAAAATTACTTCTAAAGCAATAAGGGAAAATAAGGGAATTAATAATTCAATCATGTTTTTTTTGTTTAGGTTATTAATAAAATAGGTGAAAAATTATTTCCAACCTCCACCCAAAGCTTTGTAAATATTTACACCTGCTAGTTTTAAATTCTTATTATTTATAATTAACTCCAATTCGGCTTGCAGTGAACCTTGTTGTGCAATTAACACCTCTAAATAGGTGGCCTTTCCAACCATAAATAATTGATTGGATGTTTCAACCGATTGATTCAAAATTTGCGATTTTTGTTTTTTTAGGTTATTCATTTCTTTCAAATTTTGAACATTTGAAAGCTCGTTGGTAACTTCTACAAATCCATTCAAAACTGTTTTTTGATAATCAAAAATGGCATTAAGTTGTGTTGCTTTTGCTGTATTAAAATGCGCCTTTAAAGCATTTCTGTTTACCACAGGAGCAACTAAATTTCCAAGCGTATTATAGGCTAACGATGCCGGTGCTTGAAATAAAAACTGTGGGTCGAATGATTGAAAACCAAAGCCTGCCGTAATATTTAAATTTGGATAAAACGCAGCTTTAGCTGATTTTAAATCAAAATTACTAGCCTGAACCATTAACTCAGATTTACGAATATCGGGCCTGTTTTTCAATAATTGCGAAGGAATACCTGCATTAAAATCTTGTGCTATTTCAGTTGAAAGTAGTTCTTTATTTCTGGTAATAGTTTGCGGAAATCTTCCAATTAAAAAATTGATTTTATTCTCAAATAAAACAATTTGTTGTAACGTTTCTTTTTCTAAAATTTTTGATTGCAATAAATTAGCAGAAAACTGCTGCAATGCTAGTTCATTGGCTAATCCTGCTTCCTTTTGTGCATTTACTGTTTGCAATGCATCTTGTTGTTTTAAAATGGTTTTTTGTACCAAATCTAATTCATTATCTAATGCAAGAAGTCCGTAATAAGCGGTAGCAACTTCTGCTATTAAATTTGAAATAATAAAATTGGTTCCTTCAATGGTTGCTAAATAATTGGAAACTGCTGATTTACGTTGGTTTCTTAATTTACCCCAAATATCTAACTCCCATGAGGCTTGCAAACCAATATTCATATCGGGTAAATCGATAGGAACAATTTGACCTGGGGTAATTTGGGTAGAGATATTACCCGCTCCATCCATGGTGTACAAACCAAATTTACGCACTCCACCACCAATATTTAAACCAACTTGTGGCAACAAAGCGCCTTTAGCTAATTTAATACCTGCACGCGAAATTTCAATTTTTTGAAGAGCCATTTGCAAATCCAAATTATTGATCAGAGCTGAGTCGATAAGTTGCTCCAATGCAGGGTCTGAGAAATATTTTTTCCAATTAATTTCAGCAATATTTAAACTATCGGTTGAAGTATTATAACTTTTAGGTAAAACCTTTTCTTTAACATTGGCAGCCTTGTATTTGGGAGCACACCCCACAAAAACAAGTGCCACCAAATAAAAGGTCAACCTCATTTTATTTAATAATAAATATTGCACTCTTTTGTCTATCATCTTTATGATTGTTTTTTTAATTAATAATTGTTTTTGTGGGCAACATTTTTTTTATTCATTTTATCTTGAATGGTGGCAAATACCAAATACAAACCAGGAATGATGATAATACCAAAAATGGTTCCGAATAACATACCTCCAGCAGATGCTGAGCCAATGGTTTTATTTCCAATAGCCCCAGCTCCACTAGCTAGCATTAAAGGAATTAACCCTGCCACAAATGCAAACGAAGTCATTAAAATAGGTCTTAACCTTAAGGCAGCTCCTTCAATTGCTGCTTGCAAAGGAGTATAACCTTCGCTGTGTTTTTGCGAAGCAAATTCTACAATCAAAATGGCATTTTTTGCCAATAACCCAATCAACATAATCATGGCAATTTGGGCGTAAATATTGTTTTCTAATCCCATCATGAATAAAAACAAAAAGGCGCCAAAAATTCCTGTTGGTAAAGAGATAAGAACTGGCAATGGCAATAAGAAACTTTCATATTGAGCCGATAATAATAGGTAAACGAATAACAAGCAAACTGCAAAAATAATAATGGATTCATTCCCTGCATTGGCTTGATCTCTTGATGAACCTGCCCAATCAAAATCAAACCCTTTTGGCAACTTTTCTTTAGCTGTTCTTTTAATGGCTGCTATGGCATCACCGCTACTAAATCCTTTGGCTGGCTCACCTGTTAACATGGCAGATGTGTACATGTTGTAACGAGTAACTTGTTCTGGCCCGTAGGTTTTGGTTATGCTTACAAATTCGGAAATAGGAACCATTTCACCTTCCTTATTTTTTACATACATTTTTAAAATATCTTCTGGCATAGCTCTATACTCGGGAGAAGCTTGAACCATAACCCTATAAAGTTGACCAAAACGAATAAAGTTAGTAGCATATTCACTGCCTAAATTGGTTTGTAATGTACTTAACACATCCTCAATAATCACTTTTTTTTGCGCTGCTTTTAAGTAATCTATGTTAACCATTAATTGAGGGAAGCTAGCATTAAATGTAGTAAATGCATTTATAATTTCTGGCTGTTTATTCAATTCTTGTACAAATTCATTGGTTACCTTTTCAAGGTTTTTTAAATCACCTTTACCTGATTTATCAAGTAACCTTAATTCAAATCCACTTGAATTACCATAACCAGGAACTGGAGGAGGTGTAAAAAATTCAATTTTTGCATCTTTTATATAATTTGTTTTTTCATTTAACAGTTGTATGATTTCTTTGTCTGAAAATTTGCGTTCTTTCCAAGTTTTTAAACCAATTAAATTCATACCATAAGTGGCTCCAACACCCTCCGAAAGCACACTAAATCCGGCTAGTGTAGAAACAGAAGCTACTCCTTCAATACTTGCAGCTACTTTTTGAATTTCATCTGCAATTTTTTCAGTACGTTCAAGTGTTGCACCTTCGGGTGTTAAAATATTTGCATAAATGGTTCCTTGATCTTCGTTTGGAATAAAACCAGTAGCCATAATTTTTCCGAGTATTCCAGTGCCTAAAATAAACACAAGTAAAATACCAAAAGTTACCACACGCCTATTAGCCACTAATGAAACAAGCCTTTGGTATTTACCTTCTAAGGCCGAATATTTTTTATTGAAACCATCAAAAAATTTGGTTAACCAATTTTTACTTTTTTTATCATTATGATGATGGTTATTTTTTAGCATAATGGCACACAAAGCTGGCGTTAATGTTAATGCTATTACTCCAGAAAGTACAATAGATACAGCCATGGTTAATGAAAACTCACGATAAAAAACACCCGTTGGGCCAGATATAAATGAAACAGGAATAAACACAGCCGACATTACCAAGGTAATGGATATAATAGCACCGCTAATTTCAGGCATTACCTCAGCTGCTGCTTTTTTAGCTCCTACATTTAACTTAACCATCTTGTAATGTATAGCTTCAACCACCACAATGGCATCATCAACTACAATTCCTATGGCCAATACTAAAGCAAAAAGGGTAATTAAATTCAAAGAAAAACCCATTAACTGCATAAAAAAGAAAGTACCTACCAACGAAACTGGAACCGTTAAAATAGGAATAAGCGTAGAGCGCCAATCTTGCAAGAAAATAAATACTACAATTGAAACTAAAATAAACGCTTCCAATAAAGTTTTAATTACCTCATGAATCGAAGCATCTAAGAATGCAGAAACATCGTAACTAACCGTATAATCCATGCCCGCAGGGAAGTTTACTTTTAGTTCATCCATACGTTTTTTAATATTTTTTATTACTTCGCTTGCATTACTTCCAGGTCTTTGTTTTATTAAAATAGCAGCCGATGGTTTTCCATTTTCTTTCGAAATTACATCATACTCCTGCGAGCCAAATTCAACCGTGGCTATGTCTTTTAGTTTTAAAACTTCACCATGTTCATTGCTTTTTATAATAATGTTTTCGTACTCTTGAGGAGTATTAAATTTACCCGTATATTTTAGTACATATTGAAGCTGTTGGGCTTGTCTGCCTGAACTTTCGCCAACTTTTCCTGGAGCAGCTTCTATATTTTGTTGTTTTAAGCATTTAATAACTTCATCGGTTGAAATAGAATATGTGGTTAATTTAGCAGGGTTTAGCCAAATACGCATGGCATAATCTCTTGAACCCATAATATCGGCAAAACCAACACCATCAATCCTTTTTAACTCAGCTAGTAAATTAATATCAGTATAGTTGTATAAAAACTTTTCATCCATTTGTTCATTATTACTTAAAATATTTAAGTATAACAACATACTATTTTGCACTTTTTCTACAATAACACCGGCTTTTATAGCCTCCTCCGGTAATTCATCCAAGGTAGAAGCCACCCTGTTTTGTACATTTACTGCAGCAATTTCAGGGTCGGTACCCGATTTAAAAATAATCTGAATAACGCTTGTACCATCGTTTCCAGAAACTGAAGACATATAAGCCATTCCCGGCACACCATTAATAGCACGTTCCAACTGTGTTACCACAGCCTTTACACATGCTTCGGCATTAGCTCCGGTGTATTTGGTTGTTACATTTACTTCAGGTGGCGCAATATCCGGAAATTGGGTCATGGGCAACTGTGTTAAACCCAAGCCACCCAATAGTAAAATAAATAATGAAATAACAATTGATAGAACAGGACGATGTATGAACTTTGAAACCATTTAAGTTGTTTTTTATTTATTAATTAATCGATGCTTTTAATAGCTTGTCGCGAAGGAATTAGCTGTGTAAGGATTTTCTCCCCTTCTTTTACTAACTGAATTCCTTCTAATAATATTTTTTCGTTTGGATTTAAGCCCGACTCCACAACGTACACATTCTTCATCCTGAGTTTTGGTACAATTCTTTTCATGTGAATCACGTTGTCGCTATCAACCACAAAAACATAAATATTATCCTGAATTTCGAAAGTAGATTTTTGAGGTATCAACATGGCTTTTTTCAGCGCTTGTTTAATAATTATTTTACCACTTGAGCCTTGTTTTAAAATTTCGTTTGGGTTATAAAACCTAGCCCTGAACGCCACATTTCCAGTTTCTTTATCTATTTCACTTTCCACTGTTTCTATTTTTCCTTTGCCAGGAAAAAGCTTGTTATTTGCCATTACTAATTCCACTTCATTGCTGTGTGCATTTTTGTTGGTAGCTGTCATGTTTAGGTATTCGCTTTCCGATACATGGAAATAAGCAAAAATTTCTTTGTTGTTCGAAAATTCAGTTAGCAAAGTTCCTTCGTCTATCAAACTTCCAATTTTATTTGGAATACGATTGATAACTCCATCAAATGGAGCACTAATTTTAGTGAGTGATAAGTTTAATTGAGCGGTGGCCATATTAGCTTTTGCCTCATCAATCCTGGCTTTAGCAGCTTCCAATTTAATTTCAGCTACTTGTAATTCAGTTTTTGAAACAATTTTTTTTGCCACCAAAGTTTGCATGTTTTTAACTTCTAGTTCAGCCCCTTTGGCATCAGCTTGCGCACTTTTAAGCATGGCATTCGATTTGCTTAACTCTTCTTTGTAATGATTATTGCTCATGGCAAATAATAGCTGACCAGCTTTTACTGGTTTTCCTTCATCTACATAAATGTTTTCAATAAAACCTTTTACACGTGCGCGTATATCTACATTATGCATGGCATGTATATCTGCTACATATTCTTTGCTAAATGAGGTATCAACCACCAATGGTTGCGCTATTGGGAATTTTTCTTCTTTTTCTTTCGTTTCTTTACTAGAGCAGGCTGCAATAAATAATAACGCAACCGAACTCAATTGCAATGCAATTTTATTCATTTATTGGATGTGATTGTAAGTTAATTTGTGATAAAGGATAAACACTAAGCCAAAAGTATATTGGCTTCTTTTTGTTAAATTACTGAGCGCAATCTTTCAATTATAACTTTTTTTTCACCTTGTTTTTAGATAGAAATTTATTTAAAACAAGCCCATTAGTAAAGCATTCTTTATATAAATATTCCAATGTAAAATGGCTGTTAAATCATTTCTTACACTGCTAAATATCCAATAAAACTTTGAAAGTGGGATGAATCTAAAACCTATCTATTATTTAAGAATTACTGGTAACCAATATTGATTTAAAATCAAATTGGAGATTGTATTCAATAAATAATTTTGAAGGTGATGAAAGTAATTTGTAAAAATTAACAAAAAGACTCGAAGGTGTTTGTTTTAGGTGGGGGAACCGTAAGTTCAGGATGAAAATAAATGAAGAACTTTTCTTCGTTTATTACTTTATTGGATTGAATTGGAAAAACCTCAAAACAGAACATCTCAGGTAAATATTGGTCAGGTAAAAAATCATCCTCTTCTTCTAAATTAATGCTTGGAACCTTAGTTGATTCACTTTTACTGCTAACCGGAATTTGTTGGTGATGAGCTTCTTGAATATTTAAATAATAACAATTGTTTTTACTATTATTAGAATTAAGTGTGCTTGCTTTGCTATCGAAATTTATAAAATTTAGTACAATACAAAATAGTAGCATACACACCTTGACAGGCGAATAGTAATTACTAAAAAGTGTATTGTTCGTAGAATTCATAACGGCCGCAAAAGTAAATTCTTTCATGTGTTTGAATTGTAAAAGAACAGTAAAAATCTGATTTAAAAACCAGTCATTTAACCAAAAATTCTTGCACCAATTTTAAACAAACAACTTTTTTGTCCCTTTAAATGAAAGTTTTACCCAACATGGATTTTTATTTTGATTGCATCTAATGTATAAATAAAATTGTATATCAATAATTTAAAAAATATGAAAACACACTTTAACAAATTTCTTTACATTGGTTTTATCATCATGGGATTATACCAAACTTTTTTTACTAAAGATTACATGCAAGCTGCCGCATCTATGGGAATTGGCTTAGCTTTTGACCCCTTTGATGTGGAACAAAAATGGAACGATAGACCTACTTGGCAAAAAGCAGTTTTAATTGTTCATTTAGCAGCAGTGGCCGCTTTATTTGGTTATGGAGTTGGTATAAATGATAAATAAAAACAGTTTCTAATTACCTGATGGTTCCCAAAGTTCTATTTTATTGCCTTCATTGTCCATAATATGAACAAACTTTCCGTAATCAAAAGTTTCAATCGAATCTAAAACGTTTACGCCATTTGCTTTTAATTGGGCTACCAATCCTTCTATGTTTTGCACACGGTAATTAATCATAAACTCTTTTTTTGAAGGCGCAAAATATTCGCTTCCTTTTTTAAAGGGGCTCCATTGCAAAGTGTTTATTTCATCAGGTTTATCTTTGCTCCTCGATTCAAAGCTAGCACCATAATCGTTTGCATCAATGCCTAAGTTATTTTTGTACCATTCTCTTATTTCCTTTGGGTTTTCAGAGAAAAAGAAAATACCACCCACACCAGTTACTTTTGGAGTGGTATCGTTAATTGTAGGAGTACTGGGTTTTTGTTCCATGTTTTGTTTTACTTTATATTCAAAGTTGCAACTTACAAAAGTTCCATTCATTACAAACAAAACTGCTATTGATATTAGTTGGTTTTTCATTGGTTTTTTAGTTGTTTTTAGGTTGAGTTTGTTTTCTTCCTTATTCAAGCCCAAATCTTCCTTAAGTTCGTTAAAATCATGCATATCAATTATTTATATAAATAAACTTGTGCACCTTATCAAAGTCTAAATCTTCCTAAAAGCAAATTTTGCACTTTTATCTCTCAATTTTGCACTTAAACGAATAATAATTTTTTCATTATCTATAAAGTTGTTTAAATACTGGCGGACTGTTTTATCATTAATTCCTGTTATATCAACTAGCTCCCCAATTATTGCTTGATTATGGTAGAATAAATGCTGCAAAATTTTTCTTTGTGTATCGTTGTAATTAGACCAATTATCTTGAATAATTTTAATAATGGTATCCGAAATTGTTTTAGTGTGGTTGCTAATTTTGTTACGAAGAATTAAATATACATTGCCATTTTTTTCAATGTACTCAGGTTTGGAAAGCATAGATTTTTCCATAGATAAATAGATCCTAGAAACCCCTTCATTCAATTGCCTTACAAAACCCATATCTTCCAAAGCTCTAGCGATTCTTGGATTTCGCGAAAATCTTTCCGTTCTTATATTTTCTAAATTTACTTGAGCTGGAAGAGGCCCACTATTAGAAATTTCTATCCTATCATCAAAATGCTTAATATATATAGAATTACCTTGTACATTATAAGAACGATGACATAAAGCGTTTACAATTCCTTCCAACCAAGCCTCTTCAGGGTATTCAGGAACCTTATTAAAACGCCCCGTTTCTAAATCCAAAAAATAGTAATCTTTTAAAGTGGCCCTCAAAAAATTTTTCACACGACCAATAATCCAAGGAATATTATTTTCAAACCTTTCATCTTTGACAACATTATGTTCAGTTCCAACTTTTGCATATAATCCTTCGTATCTTAAGTAACGTAAAGACGCTGATGTAACATATTTCTCAGGATCCTTAGCAAAAAGTAAGATTCCTGCTTTTTTTATTTTGTACTTCTCATCCCTTTTTACCGCTAAATGCCTTTTAACAAGTAAATCTAGTGCATCTCCTTTATAATTAAGCTTTTCTCTATAGCCATTTAAGAGTTTAACATCAAGATCATCAAAATCAAAATCTGCTTCTATTTCATCCTCAAATTTTCTGATTTGTTTATCATATTCTAAATTTCTTACGGCATCTCTATCTAGCTCTCTGTTTTTATCGTCAACTCTTAAAAAAATACTCTCATTATCCTTTCTTTTAAAAATTCGCTCAATATCTTGATCAACATGATAAAGAAAAACTAACTTATCTTCAATCTCAACTTCTTCAAACTTAATGTTACCATGTGGTTCAATAAAATCAACAAACAGATTTCTATAATTACTAAGCTTCTCCCCTAAACTATTTAAATCCTGTATTTCTCCTAAATCTGAAACACCAAAAGCCAAAACACCTCCATCAGCATTAAGCATCCCTATTAATTCGTTCGCTATTTTGGTTGGATTTATATCTTTTTCACCTAATCCTTTTCTT
Organism: Methylacidiphilales bacterium; assembly: GCA_041730515.1. GTDB lineage: Bacteria > Bacteroidota > Bacteroidia > UKL13-3 > UKL13-3 > JAAFJM01. The sequence goes on from JBGSBN010000005.1 coordinate 21,319, forward strand.
TCAAAATATTGATTTTCTCTTTTTGTCTTGAGAAATGCTAAAGTAACTTGTGTATTATACTTTGAAACTACAATTCCATCCATATTTAAATTTTAATTATACTTACTAAAAAACTAATATTCCTTTTAACTAAATCAAAGTTGACAAATAGTTGCAACTTACAAAAGTTCCATTCATTACAAACAAAACTGCTATTAATATGACTGAGTTTTTCATTTTTTAATGGTTAGTTACTTTTATTGTTTTCCAATTCTTCCAACTTTAAAATTAAATCCTTTTCTTTATCTCTATACATAGACGCTAATTCGTATGATTGGGCAGCCACTGCTTTCATTTTATTTACTGTAATTACATTTAGCTGCTCAGTTAATTCTTCTTTGGTGTTTTCCATAAAATTAACTTTTTATAATCAATATTGCTTAAAGGCCATTTCATGTGATTGCTTAATTTCATCTGCTAACGTTTTGGGTTCAATCACTTTTACATTATCGCCAAACGAAAGTAATTCCATTAATAAATCATGAGTGAGATACAATTTTAGTTTAATTTTTAACTCATCTTCATTATCTACCAAAACTGTTTGTGTTTCGTGCAGTGGCAATGTTTTGATATATTTTCCTTGAAATGGTTCAAACGATAAAATAATATCTTGCGGCTCCTCCTCATTTGGACTAATAATGCCAAAACAATAGCGGTAGTTTTGTTCTAAATTGTAATTAGTATTGTATTGAAAATGCAGAGTAGTAATTTCAAGATTTGTCAAGCGGTCAAGCGCGAAACTTTTTATATGATTATCTTTCATATCCTTAGCCATAATATACCAACGGCTTTTAAACTCTTTTAAAGCATATGGTTCTGCAAGGCGTTTACTTGGTTCTTCCTCCCAAAATTTTTGATAAGTAAACTTTATTTGAAACTTGTTTTTAATGGCATGTAACAAACCATACAAATTTTCAGTCCCTTGTGGTTTACGTTTTTCTAAATGAATAAACGGCTTTAAATCGTGAGCCATATTTAAAGAATTAAATATTTCAAAAGCCTCCATCATGCGCTGAAAATTCATATTTTCATTTTCACTTTGGCTAATGAAATAGCCTTTTTCTTGTTTTGAATATTCAATATCAATTCCGAAAATATTACTAATTTCCTTGATGTCACGTTGAAGTGTTCGCTTTGAAAATCCAATTTGCAAACCATCATCTTGCATTTGCAAATACTCAAACTGATGATCGATATAAGCCTGTAACTCCTCATAAGTAGCATAAGGTTTTACCTTTAGCTTTTTAAGTATGAGCAAATAGCGCGATATGTAACCTCGTTTAGACATTTAAAAGATATTTTGATAAATGAGTTCTTGAATTTCTTTTTCGTGTTCATTTATTTGTTCAGAATTCCAACTATTATATGAAAATATTATCACTTGTTTTAGGCTTTCAGTAGAAGTCCTTTTTTCAAATTGTTCTTTTTTTGCATTGAAATTATAATCATTATATTTAGAATTAGTACTTCTGCTAATTAAACATAAATTTCCAAAATTATTGAGCCTAATGTTTCTTTTCTCTTCACTTTCATCATTTAACTCAAATACTTTAGATTGTGGATGAATATGTTCTATAGAAGATCTTTGAGTAAATCTAAAATTCGAAAAGTGTTTTCTTTGTTTTGATATTCTATTAAAGAGCATATTTTCAAAACTTGTTTTATTTTTTACTTCATCATTATAAGCCTTCCATAGTAAGAAGTCGGTAAAATTGAAAATATAATTATTGATTCCAACTCCATAATTGAACCATTCTTTTTCTATTGTTCTTTTTTGGTAAGCCGTTTTTGCTTCGCTAAAAATAAAATCGAAAAATTTTTGATTATCAAACTCGTATTTAGTAATCCATTGTAAAATGTTGTATAGCCAACTTTTATAGGAATTATTGGGAAATGAAACATGAAACATAGATTGAATCATCAATATCTTATAATCCATTTCATTAAATGTATTAACTAATCCATCGGTTTCATTTGTCGATGGGTTTAAAATTTTCCATTTCGAATCATTAGAATTATCAATCTGCCTTTTGATTATATATTTGTCAAACAATGTTCTTGTTTTCAAAAGAAAATTAACAAAGTCTATTGAATCGGGTAGTGATTTAGAGTCGTAACCAAAAGATTTTAAAAGGTTTTTATCATCCAAAGTAACTTCAATGTTTTTGTGATTGATTTCATTGTATAGGTTCAATGCATGCAATAAAAAATTAGAAAAATCTATTATTGATGAGTATTTTGCATCAGGCTCATCATTATTGTTGTCTGAATCTGATGAAACTATTTTAGTTTTTCTATCAAGAATATTTAGTAAAGTTCTATCTTCACTATTTGCATTATCGTTATAATTATGGTTAATTTCGGTTTGGATTCTTTCAACACCATTATGAGGGATTTCATTTAAATTCGAACCAAATAATGACTCTCGCAGATCTTTTTTAAAACTAAACTGAATATGTTTTTCCATTAAAGAACACGCATCCCAAATAGTCGCAAAAGCTCTCGATAACTTATCATCTTTTATTTTTTCAATAAAAGCTGCTTTTAAAATCTGGTGTTTTTCTAGCTGTACACCTCTTGTATTCATTATCTCGAAATAATGATTGATGTCTATGTCATTTGGAACATTTACCCTGATTATTTTTACATTCTGATTAAAATAGATTTTTAGTTTTTCAATATCTATTTTCTTATTCCTTAAATCATTTCCTGTAGCAAAAAAGTTATCAATTATGTTTACACCCCTAATTATATTTGTTAAAGAGTCATCTATATTTTCTTCTTCATTTTTTTTGGTATAATTATTATAAATACTATCAATAAATTTTTTCACAGAAGGTCTTGCATCAAAAAACAAATTACTTGTTTTAGTTTTGTTCTTTCTTTCAAAATATGCGTTCAGCAAGGTTAATGTTGTATGTCTTTGTTGTCCATCAATTACTTCATAATATATCTGATTATTCTTTGTCTTTTTATCAACTATTAGTGTTCCTATAAAGTAGTTGCTATTCTCCTCACTATCACTTTTATCAATAATATCTTGTATCAATTGAGTTATTTCTGTTTTATCCCATGCATAATTTCTTTGATAGATTGGGATTATATAATTATTCTCATTCAGTAAATTTGAAATGGATAATGTTGTTATGGTATGGTTGCTATCTGACATGTTTTTTTAATTAAATACTTGTTCTACTTTATCAATTGATCTTTTAATTTCAGGTTTAACAATTGAATCTTTAAAAACTTGGTGTGTATAATAACTCCCTTGTATTCTTTTAAAAAGAGAATAATTATCTTTTATATACTTATCTATTGAATGATATCTGACAGAAGACTTTTCAAGTCGTAGTTTATAGGCCCATTTGTATAAATATTTATAAGCTTGTTTAAAGTCATTTTCTCCGAATTTATCTTGATACAGAAGAATGATTGCCTGAAATAATTCTTTTACATAAATATCTCCTTGCCTCCAAGAACCCTCATAAGCGGTATGGTTATTATAGAAATCTAAAAAATCAGAATTGGATTTTTCAAAAAGTTCATCAAATAATTGAGAATAAAAAAAAACATATTTAAAGAAATATTTGCCATTTATAATCATTTGATTAATCTGAAAGGGAAATTCTATTTGATAATTGATAATTTTCAGAAGTTTATTGTTTTCAATATCCTCTTTCAGCCCAATATTCATTAGATAAGGTTTTAAATAAGGGTAATTTTTGTGCTTTTTGATATTAACTCCCTTAAATTCTTCAATATTATCCTTTGAGAAAAATTCACCTGATTCACCTTTCGACCATTTTCTAATCCGGTATAAGTTAGCCCCTAAAATTTGATTAATTTTACCATTATCAACATAACTTTCCCATTTTACAACACAGTTTAATTTATCTTCTTGACTATCTTCTTCCATTTCTCTTAAATGAAAAGCCTTTAATAAATCGTAAGCTTCCAAAGCTTTTCCTCTTGCATTTTGAGAATCGAACAATTGAAAAGCTTCACTTAAATCATATAATTCAATATAAACGAATTCACAGTTATCCAGTATATAATTCTTTAAATTGGTTTTGAATTTTTCGTCTTTACTTTTTAATAACTCATCTATAAAATCCATATTTCTTAAAATAATTTCAATTGATAATTCTGAATCATAAAAGCATTCAAGTAATTTATTATCTTTATGGTTCAATAAATAAAGTACGATACTTAGAGTAGTCAATCTTTGCTGTCCATCAACAATATTTAATAAATCATTTGAATTTATATCATTATGAATTATTAAATTACCCAATCTATACTCTTGCTGGGTTTTATTCATTGCAAATATCAAATCATCTAATAATTGTTTAATATTTTTCTTTGACCAACTATAAGGTCGTTGATAAGTTGGAATTGTCAGATTTTTTAATTTCACCAATTCAGATACTTTTATTATTTTTTGTTTTGCTTCGCTCATACTTTACTTTTATTTAACTGGTGAATGGTATTTACCTGATGGATTTTTTGAACAAGAACCAGAAGTTAATGTTGAAATACTAGAAGATTTAGAGCCGCAGTATATGCAAGTATATTGTGTTTTTTCTTCTCCTTCATATACTGCATGGTATTTACCTGAATTATTTTTTGAACAACTTGAAGCCGTTAAGCTTGAAATACTTGACGATTTAGTGCCACAGCATTTGCAAAAATAATGAGCCTTTTCTGTTCCTTCATATAAGGCATGACGCTTCCCTTCTGGATTTTTAGAACAACTTGAAGCTGTTAAACTCGATACACTAGATGACTTAGTACCACAGTATTTGCAATAAAAATTTGCCATGTTTTTAATAATTATATTTTGCTTACTTAACTAGTTTTATGCTACCCTATTTTAATTGTAATTAACGGAATTAGTTATGGTATTACCAAACATTATTTTTTTACTAAACTGTTAAATTTTTTATCCAATTAATTTCTTTCACCAATTCGTTTTCGCATCTGTTAATAACAGAAAAAAACCATGATAATTTATCAATGAATTTTATATGCATTTCTTCAAATTCACACATTTCTGGTATTACTTTACTTACACTTATAAAGTGGACGTTGGCTTTGTTTTTCAATTGCAAATACTCATTTGTTTCAAATCCTACATAAAGAACAACAGCAATTGTAATTTCACTATTCGATATTTGTATTGAATGTTTGTAAGGGGTAACAGTTAAATCTGCATAACTTTTAAAATTGACTAAATATGCTAATGAAGCAGCAAAATCTGCTTGTTTTAGTAAGTGCAGTAGAAAATTTTTATTTAGGTCTGAGTAATAAAATTCGTCTTCCATGTTGTTTTTGTTTATTGTTTATTAAGAGATTACTATTGATACTGAATCAATATTTAAATTTTTTATGCGATATATGCTTTGATTATTATTTTCACCAACTCTATTTATTACCGATATATACCATTGTTCTTTATCAATATATTTAAGATACATATTTTCAAATTCACACATTTCGGGTATTATTTTACTTAATGTTATCAAATTAAAATTTACATTATTTTTTAAAGTTAAATATTCGTTTGTTTCAAATCCCGCAAGTAAAATTACAGAAATGCATATATCCTTATTCGATATTTCTATTGAATAATCATGAGGAATAATTATTAAATCTGAGTGATTTTTAAAATCAACTAAATATGCTAGCGAAGCAGCAAAATCTGGTTGTTTAAGTAAATACAGGAGTTCATTATTAACAAGGTCTGAGTAATAAAAGTAATCTTCCATAATATTTTTGTTTTTGGTTAATACAAAATTACCTGTATGCAACGCCAAAGAGTGTCGCGCTAAAATATTTGTAAAAATTCTTGTAAAACTTTCATTAGGTTACAGGAACTTAAATTCATTAAAAACCAACCACATATTTCCCGCTTTTAAAATCCCTTACAAACAATATATTTGAATGCATAAATATATTATTGGTAATGAACAAATTTTTTATACTCTTATTTTCTCTTTATTGCTTTCAACTAACGGCTCAAACCAACGATGCTGCTGTTATTAAACAAATTACTGACGAAGTTTTGCTTAACGGCAAAGCTTATTCAGACCTGCGCGATTTATGTAAAAAAGTAGGTAACAGAATCAGCGGTAGTCCGCAGGCTGAAAAAGCCGTACAGTTAATGTATAACAAAATGAAAAGTTATGGTTTTGATAGTGTATGGCTTCAACCTGTTATGGTTCCGCGTTGGGTAAGAGGCAGCAAACAAACCGAAATTGGAAAAATTCTACCTGGGCTTAAACCAATGCAAGTAAATATTTTAGCTTTAGGAGGATCAGTATCTACGTCTAAAAATGGCATTACAGCCAATATAATTGAAGTAAAAAACTTTGAAGAATTAAAAAGCTTAGGCAAAGAAAAAATTGCTGGTAAAATTGTGTTTTTTAATCGCCCAATGGACCCCACTCAAATCAGTACAGGAAGTGCTTATGGAGGTGCGGTGAATCAACGTGGGCGCGGAGCTACCGAAGCTGCCAAATATGGTGCCATTGGTGTGGTGGTGCGCAGTATGACTTTAGCTCACGATGAATTTGCACATACAGGCGCTATGTATTACAACGATTCGTTTCCAAAAATTCCAGCATGTGCCATTAGCAGTAATCATGCAGATGCATTGAGTAGATCAATCAAACAAAATAATCAAACTCAATTTTACTTTAACTTAAATTGCCAAAACACCATTGACAGTGTATTGAGCTATAACGTAATTGGTCAAATAAACGGAACGACCAAAGCCAATGAAATTATATTAGTGGGTGGTCATTTAGATAGTTGGGATGTAGGCGAAGGTGCTCACGATGATGGTGCAGGTTGTGTGCAAAGTATAGAAGTATTGCGTTTGTTTAAAACCTTAAATTTAAAACCACAGCGTACATTACGCGCAGTACTTTTTATGAACGAAGAGAATGGTTTGCGTGGTGGCATAAAATATGCTGAGTTAGCCGCTTTGAACAAAGAAAACCATTATGCAGCTATTGAAACCGATGCTGGAGGTTTTGTTCCGCGTGGTTTTGGCATTAGCGATTCTACCATTTATAAAAATATGGCAGCCAAAGCACATTTGTTTAGAAACTATGGTTGGGATAAAATAGACCTTGGTGGCGGTGGTGCCGATATTGGTCCTTTAAAAAATAATTGCAAAGCATTAATTGGTTACGTGCCTGATTCGCAACGTTATTTTGATTACCACCACACCGAAAACGATGTATTTGAAGCAGTAAATGAGCGTGAGTTACATTTAGGTGCTGCCGCAATTGGCAGTTTAGTGTGGTTGCTTTGTAATGATTAGTTTACAATAATTAAATATAAAACATAAACTAAAATATACATTTGCAAACCTAGAAAAATAAAAACTATTAATTAAATAAGATGAGTGAAGAGAATAAAGAATTAATTTTTAAAAAAATTGGCATTGCTGTGGCGTTTTCGCCAAGACTAGAAGCAATAATTGCAGAAGCGAGTAAAATGCAAAATGGATTTTTTGCAGAACTTATTTTTATACATATTGGCAATAAAAATACAGAGGATGAACTTGCTTTAAAAACCCTATTAGCCAAATATAATTTAGGAAATTCCAAACTTTTATGGCGCGAAGGCGAGCCGGTAGAAACCATTCTTCAAATATGTGATGAAGAAGAACTGAATTTATTAGTGGCTGGAGCATTAGAAAAAGAAAGTTTAATAAAATATTTTATGGGCAGTGTGGCTCGTAAATTAAGCCGCAGGGTAAAATGTAGTATGTTGATGCTTACTGAGCCAATGGTTGAATCAAATCCATTAAAACACATTGTAGTGGAAGGGTCGGATAATCCTAAAACAGTTAATACCATTGCCAAAGCCATTGAAATTGCCAAAGCTTTTAAAGTTGAAAGTATTGATGTAATTCAGGAGACAGATTTAAGCAAAGCTGCATTGATTCGCAGCGATGAGTTTAAGGAAAATGAAATGGCTCAACACAAAGAACAATTGATCAATGAAGAAAATAAAAAATTAGATTTTATTTTAAGTTGTAATGATTGTGGGGGATTAAAAGTAAATGTAGAACGCATAGAAGGCAAGCCAGGTTATGTTATTACCAAATATGCTAGAGAAATTAATGCTGATTTGTTGGTACTTAATTCGCCCGACAGAAAACTAAACTTAATCGACCGTGTTTTTCCAGTAGACATAGAATTTGCCTTAGCCGATTTACCTTGTAATTTATTATTGGTAAATGAAGATGGGGTTTAGTTTTTAGTTGATAGTTGTTAGTTGACAGACGATTGTTAATAGACAATAAGCAATTGACAATAGGCAATTAGCAACAGGCAATAAGCAACAAGCAATAGACAATAAAGGAAAATAACAATACAACAATAAAACAATTCAACAATCAATCACGCATTGCGTGACTCCAAATCAATAAATCCTCCTAATGAAAACCCTAAACCACCACGAAACAATAAGTTTAATATTAAGCTTAGGCATACTACTTATTGTGGCAAGGTTGGTGGGTGAATTTTTTAGAAAATTCAAAATGCCTTTGGTAGTTGGGGAGTTGGTGGCAGGTATTTTATTAGGTCCTAGTTTGTTGGGAACTTACTTTCCAAATCTAAGCAATATTGTATTAAATAAGGAGAGTAATTCAGCCATTGCATTTAATGGTATAACCTCTATCTCAGTAATTATGTTATTGTTTGTAGCAGGTATGGAAGTTGATTTATCCATTATTCGCCAACAAGGAAAAACTGCTTTAAAAACCAGCTTTTTAGGTTTAATTATTCCATTAGGATTAGGTTTTTTAGTGGCTTATTATCAGTTTCCATTATTTGGAGAAAACTACAATTCGCACACCCAATTAATATTATTTAGTTTATTTTTTGGAACAGCAATGGCCGTTTCCGCATTACCTATTATAGCCCGCACGTTAATGGACTTAGGTTTGTTCAGAACCAAAGTAGGCATGATAATTATTGCCGCAGCCATGTTTGACGATATTATTGGTTGGCTGTTATTTTCGGTAATTTTAGGCATGATGAAACCCGACACAGGAGCGCATGGTTTTATTTATACTTTAGGTTTAACAATACTTTATTCAGTGGCGATGCTAACTGCTGGTAGAATTATCATTAATAAATCATTGCCTTGGGCACAAAAAAACTTTAGCTGGCCTGGAGGATTTTTAAGTATTTCGTTAGGTTTGGCTTTTTTAGGTGCTGCCTTTACAGAGTTTATTGGCATTCATGCCATTTTTGGTGCATTTATAGTTGGTATTGCCTTTGGCGATAGCGTGCATTTAACCGAAAAAACCCGCGAAATAGTAAATCAGTTTGTTACCAATATTTTCGCACCTTTGTTTTTTGTTTCCATTGGTTTTAAAGTAAACTTTTTTGCCAATTTCGATTTTCAAGTAACTGCTTTGGTTTTAGTTATAGCTGTTATTTGTAAATTATTAGGTGCAGGCTTGGGCGCTTATTGGGGTGGATTAACCAAAAAGGAAAGTTTGGCTGTAGGTTTTGGAATGAATGCCCGTGGCGCCATGGAAATTATTTTAGCATTATTGGCTTTGCAAGCAGGATTAATCAATCAAAAACTGTTTGTGGCAATAGTTATTATGGCTGTAGTAACATCAGTTATGGCTGGCCCGGCACTTCAATTATTGGTTAAAAGTAAAATAGATCAAGACAAAGAAGAACTTGACAAAGAACAAGAAGAGATGTTTGTGTAGCTTTTTGATTTGGAGATTTTTGACTTGTTGATTTATTGATTGCTTAACTGCTTAATTGTTGAATTGCTTAACTATTTAATTGCTATTTAGTTAAATGTTAAACTGTTTGATTGTTGATTTGAAAATTTAAACTCGCTTTCTCATCTCACAATCCTCATTTCCCATCTCACCCATCTCATTTCTCAGTGCTCATTTCCTACATTCCAAATCTCATCTCCCAAACCTCAAATTCACTTCTTTAACAAATAAACAATAAATAGTTAGAGTTTTAAAACAAAACCTTATTTTCGCCCCCATTAAAAATTATAACAATAAATGAAGCAATTGATAGATGCCATTAAAGCAACTTTGGCAAAAGAAGGATTTGAAGGCGAAAAATTAGTAAATCAGTTAAAAGAATTACGCCAACATTTTATTGAAAACTTAAACCAGCCTGGCTATGTACGTATGATTAGATTGGCATACGAAAACATTCAAGTAAATGGCGATTACACCTTTGAATATACCGAAGATGATGGTAAAGCTAATCTTGATTATTTGTTAGATTTATTAAGCGATTATAGCAACAAATACAACAAAGAAGAGTTGATAGAATACCGCAAAATGATGTAAGGCGAAGAGTGGACAAGCCCAGACCAAGAATGGGAAGGCGAAGAGGATGACGAGGAAGAAGTAGCTTAGTTAAAAACAATCGGGGGGATTTTAGTTTTCTCACTTAAAAATTGTACAATTGAATACACCAAAAGGAAAACTTATATCTATTGGAGGTGCCGAAGATAAAGGCACTGAACCAGAAAATGGATATGGACACACAGTAAAAAGTTTAAACTTTTTTAGCTTAGCTATTTTAAAACGTTTTGTTGAAGAAGTAGGCGGATCGGATAAAAAAATTGAAGTAATTACCACGGCTTCTTCTATTCCGCAAGAAGTGGGGCAAAATTATATTGATGCCTTTGGCAAAATAGGTTGTAAAAAAGCAGGTGTTATGAATATTCGTAACCGCGAGGACGTAAAAAATCCAGAATATATTCAACGTGTAAAAGAATGTGATGGCATTTTGTTTTCTGGTGGTGACCAATTACGCCTTACTAGCATTTTTGGTGGAACCGAAATTTATCAAATACTTAATGATAGGTATTTTGAAGAAAAACATTTTGTAATAGCCGGAACAAGTGCTGGTGCAATGGCTATGAGCAATACCATGATTTATAGTGGTAAAAGCGAGTTAGCACACTTAAAAGGAGAAGTTAAAATTACCACAGGTTTAGCCTATATCCCAAACGTAATTATCGATTCGCATTTTGACAAAAGAGGTAGGTTTAACCGCTTAGCACAAGCTGTAGCAAGCAATCCTCAATGCACTGGAATTGGGCTTGGTGAAGATACTGGTGTGATTATCATTAACAATAATTTTTTGGAAGTAATTGGAAGTGGTGCAGTTGTAATTGTAGATGGACGAGACATCAAATTTTCGAACATTACCGATGTAAGCGAAAGTTCACCAATATGTATTGAAAATATTAAAGTAAGTATATTGGTTAAAGGAAATGGTTATTTACTAAAAGAACGTAAATTTTTACCACAAGCGCATGAAGTTATTGCAAATGCATAATTTAGCTTGTTATCATACTTTTAAAACCTTCTAAACAATCTTAGAAGGTTTTTTTATGCGCAAAATAACGTTAGTCACTATCTATTTGATTAGATACGTACTGATTAAATTGCCATAAATATTTTTTTGATTCTAGTAATATTACCATTTCTTAAAATAGTAAATTTCGATTTGATGATGGTTAGATTAGATTTACCGGTCAGCTCGTTGTTAAGCACTAACACCATTTTGATTGACAAATTAGACCAATGCTCCAGCCAAAAGGTGGGATTAGATGGTATTATTCCCGATAGCTAGCATTTGCGTCAAGCTATGGAAAACTCTGGAAGAGTTTAATATCAATAGCCACCGGTGAAAATGGTGGTAAAATGAATAATTAGATACATAACAAAAACCCCAAAATCTTTGCGAAAGCCAAAGGCTTTCGCAAAGATTTTGGGGTTTTTTGTGCAGAAAGTCCTAGTTGTTTTTTCAACGGGTTAATCCCGATTGCAATCGGGACCGTTGTTACAAAAGTATCGTTCCTACGGAACTTTAATGTTTATAAATGTATACAATAAAAAAGCATAAATTATAATGGTTAATGCCGCTCCCATTAAATTATTGGACTAGAAAGAATTTATAAGCGGTATTAATTTGACGCACACGCGATAGCTCGGGAGCAATAAAATATATTGGTCTGTATATTTCATCAGTGCGGTATAAAATTATTGTTTTATTATTTCAGTTCAATAAAAAAATCCTTTCAAGATTCTTGAAAGGATTTTTTTATTTATGTTGTTATAAAAACAATTCAACAATCTATCAGTTTAACAATTCAACTTATTTATACAATGGAAACTTAGCCATCCAAGTATTTATATTTTTTCTAATATCGGTAAGAATCGTTTCGTTTTCGTTGTTCATTAAAGCTGTGTCAATGTAATCTACTATTTGTTCCATATCAGCTTCCATCATACCTCGAGTGGTAATGGCAGCAGTTCCTACACGCATTCCGCTTGTTACAAATGGAGATTTATCATCGAAAGGAACCATGTTTTTGTTAATGGTAATATCGGCTTTGCCTAAAACAGCCTCTGCTAATTTTCCTGTCAAGTTTTTGCTACGCAAATCAATTAACATTAAATGATTATCGGTTCCACCCGAAATAATTTTATATCCACGGCTTACAAATGCATTGGCCATGGCTTGTGCATTAACTGCTACTTGTTTAGTGTAGGCTTTGTAATCATCAGTTAAACATTCGCCAAAGGCCACAGCTTTCGCTGCAATAACATGTTCTAACGGTCCACCTTGAGTTCCAGGGAAAACAGCACCATCCAAAACAGCACTCATCATTTTCAATTCACCTTTCAAGGTTTTTTGTCCAAATGGATTTTCAAAATCATTACCCATCATAATAATTCCACCACGTGGGCCACGTAAAGTTTTATGAGTAGTTGATGTAACAATATGACAATGTTGAATTGGATCATTTAATAATTTTCCAACAATTAAACCTGCAGGGTGAGAAATATCGGCCAATAAAATAGCACCAACACTATCTGCAATTGCACGCAAACGAGCATAATCCCAATCGCGACTATAAGCTGATGCACCACAAATAAGCATTTTTGGTTTTTCAGCATGCGCTTTTGCTTCTACTTTATCCCAATCAATTAAACCAGTTTCTTACTCCACACCATAAAAAGATGGCGAGTATAATTTACCCGAAAAATTTACAGGAGAACCATGTGTTAAATGTCCACCATGCGAAAGATCGAATCCTAAAATTTTATCTCCTGGGTTTAAGCAACCTAACATCACAGCAGCATTAGCTTGCGCTCCTGAATGTGGCTGAACATTGGCCCAAGTAGCGCCAAACATTTGCTTTAATCTATCAATTGCTAAATTTTCTACTACATCTACTACTTCGCAGCCGCCATAATAGCGTTTTCCTGGTAAGCCTTCCGCATATTTATTAGTTAAAACGCTTCCCATGGCTTCCATTACTTGTGGACTGGTAAAATTTTCAGAAGCAATTAACTCAATGCCATGTTCTTGGCGGCTTTTTTCTTGATTAATTAAATCAAATATAACGGTATCTCTTTGCATAGTATTTTTTAAATTGATTTTACGAAAGTATGTTTTCAAAAACAATTACTTACATGATTTTTTGCAACACTGGCCATAGTAAAACAAAGGCTACTATTATAAACACAATTCCAATAATATGGTTCAATAATTGTTGTTTTTTAATTGATAATAAGTGTTTTACCTTATTAGCCGAATAGCAAATAATAAATTGATGGAAAAACATGGCACCTAAGGTTACACTAAAAAACACCACAACCTCTATCAATGTTGGTGAATCACTTTTAGTAATGGCAACCAAACCAAACCAAAATAATAAAGTAAGAGGATTAATACTATTAATCATAATACCTTTCATGATATAAATAAAATTGCTGCTAGCAGGAGGTTGAATATGGTTGGGGTCGGTAGCTTTTTTTCTATAAGTGCTTATGCCTAAAATAATTAAAGCTACAAAACCCACCAAACGGATTTCTGAATCTAGCTGGCGCAATTGATTTTCTACAAAACTGGCAGCAAATACGCAAAGCGCAATAAAGAATAAATCGCTTATAACCATGCCCAAAGCAATTAGTAGTCCTTTTTTATAGCCTTGTTCAATGCTGGTATGTAAAAGCGAAAAAAAGCCTGCACCAAACGATAGCGACAGAATTAATCCCCACCCATAACCTTTTATTATAACTTCAATCAAAATTGTTTTTAGTGAATTAAAGTTGGCAAAATAATAATAACTTCTAAAAACCACTAAGCATTCTTTTTAATTATTTAATATCCACTGAAATAATAGTTAAATAAAAAATTTGTGGAATATAAATGAACCTATACATTTGCAAACTTATTTCAAAAAAACAGAATCGTGGGAGAGCATCACAGTAATCATAATAAGCTATCATTAGCTGGTCTTTTAGTTACACTTGGAATTATTTTTGGCGATATTGGAACATCCCCACTTTATGTATTAAATGCAATTGTTGGCGATAAAATTATTTCGAAAGATTTAATATATGGTGGTCTATCTTGTATAGTTTGGACTTTAACATTACAAACTACCATAAAATATGTGTTAATTACCTTAAATGCTGATAACAATGGTGAAGGAGGTATATTTTCATTATATGCTTTGGTTCGTAGACGCAGACCCTATTTAATTTTCCCTGCTATTATTGGTGGTTGTGCCTTATTAGCCGATGGTGTAATTACCCCACCAATTTCTGTTTCTTCTGCCATTGAAGGTTTACGTTTGTTAAAATCAGATACTATTAATTTTTCTGAAATCCCAACAGTTCCAATTGTTATTGCTATTATAAGCTTATTGTTTCTAATTCAACGTGTAGGGACATCCATAGTTGGAAAGGCTTTTGGTCCTATTATGTTTTTGTGGTTTGGTATGTTAGCCTTTTTAGGTATTGCCAAAATTGGTACTCACTTAGATGTGTTAAATTGCTTAAATCCATACTATGCTTATAATTTGTTGGTAAATTACCATGAAGGTTTCTGGATTTTAGGAGCAGTTTTTCTTTGTAC
>JBGSBN010000006.1:0-36068 GCA_041730515.1 Methylacidiphilales bacterium
GCCATATTTTGTCCTGCTCTGCGAGGTGCCGAACCATGAATAGCTTCAAACATAGCGCACTCTTCGCCTATATTTGCAGAACCAGCTAATCCTACCGAACCAGCTATTTGCGCAGCCACATCAGAAAGCACATCGCCATATAAATTTGGCATTACAATTACATCAAACGCTTCAGGAGTATCGGCCATTTTTGCTGCACCAATATCTATAATCCAATGTTCGTTTTCTATTTCTGGATATTCCTTCGCAATTTCATCAAACACTTGGTGAAACAAGCCATCAGTTTGTTTCATAATATTATCTTTGGTAAAACAAGTTACTTTTTTACGACCATATTGTTTGGCATATTCAAACGCATAACGCACTATTTTTTCACAACCTGGCCTACTAATTAATTTTAAGCATTGAACCACTTCATCTGTTTGCTGATGCTCAATTCCTGCATATAAATCCTCTTCGTTTTCACGAACAATTACTAAATCCATAATTGGATGTTTAGTTTTTACAAACGGATGTAAACTCATACATGGACGAACATTAGAATACAATCCTAAAAATTTACGAGTAGTTACATTCAAACTTTTATAACCTCCACCTTGTGGTGTGGTTATTGGAGCTTTTAAAAATATTTTATTTCTACGAATTACATCCCAAGCTTCTTTGGCTATTCCGGCTGTATTTCCAGCTAAATAAACCTTTTCGCCAACTTCAATTTCCTCTACTTCTATTTGAGCACCTGCAGCTAAAATAATATTTAAAGTAGCATCCATAATTTCAGGACCAATTCCATCGCCTTTTGCAACTGTAATTTTTTGTTTCATTTTATTTTGTAAATTTTATGGAGCAAATGTGCATGGTATTATTTATACATTTTTATTTATATTTATAATGATTTGTATAAAAATAATTTATGATTAATTTAATTTCAAACTATCAAAAAAACTATCAAAACCAAGTTAGGCAACTTATCAAACTTGTTTGGGTAAATTATATCTAAAATTTGATTGTAACTTAAGAATAAAAGCCAAACGCTTTTTGTTTAAAATATTATAATTACAACTATCTAAATCCCCATCCGTATAGGTACAAAGCAAAAAAGTAGAAAACAGAATCGTACTTCATAAAATTGATTAACCAAAAATATGCTATAAAAGTTGATTAACTTGGTATCAAACAAAAACTGAAATATTTACTGATTGAATACTAATCAAAAACATGTGGTTATTAGTGTAAACAAAATTATTATTGTACCAAATTTATAAATTTTATGAACGAATTTACCGAAACTCAAAAGGTAAAGCAAGCTTGGATTATTGTATTAATGGTAACAGTAACCATTTTTGCAATTATTAATTATGTACAAATGCCTGCCTCCTTTTCGTCAGTATCTCCATTGGTAGTTACTTTTTTTGCCGATTTAATTTTAATAGCCCTGCGGTTAAATACCAAAATAAATAAAGAAGGTATTTATTTTCAATTATTTCCATTTCAGCTAAAAGGAACACTAATAACTTGGAGCGAAATAGCCACTATTGAGGTTAGAAAATATTCACCAATTAAAGAGTATGGAGGTTGGGGTTTTAGGTATGGATTTAAGAATGGAAAAGCTTATAACGTTTCAGGAAATATGGGTTTACAAATGGTTTTACAAAATGGGGACAAAATTTTAATTGGAACCCAAAAACCAGAGGAATTAGAAACCTATTTGAAAAACAATTAATAGTTCGAAATAAAAATTTAAAAGTAAAAAATAGTCAGGTGCTTACAACTAATGTACAAAAACTAAAAAGATATGAATAAAGTAGAAGAATTTAACACTTACCGCGAAAAGATGAACGAAAAAATATTAGGTTCAGAGAACTTAGTTTTGAAACGTTTATTTAATTTAGATAGCAATACTTATGCCGATGGCGCGTTAAGCAGCGAAGTAAAAGAAATGTTAGGCTTGGTGGCTAGTGTGGTTTTACGCTGCGATGATTGCGTAAAATACCACTTAGGTAAATGCCACGAAGCTGGAGTTAGTACCGAACAAATGTTTGAAATATTTGCAGTAGCTAATATTGTAGGTGGTACCATAGTTATTCCTCATACCCGCAGAGCTGTTGAATATTGGGAAGAATTGACAGCCTAGTTTTAATAAAATAAAGAATTGGTTATTAGTTGTTCCGCTAGTATATAAAAAGGCTTTTATTCAATAGTAAGCTTTTTATTGATTAGGAATCAGCGTATAAATTTTATTTCAACCACGACTCTTATTTAATAATACCGCTTTGATAAAGTATATATTCTAATGTGTTTTATGGTGATAAAATACCATCTAATCCTGCCCATTGGCGGGAGCATTGGGTTAATTTATAAATCAAAATGTGATAAAATATAATTTGACACCTTTATTAACCTAAATAGTAATTAACAACTCACAACTTTTATATTTGCATCCTGTAAAAAAGAGGTTTAACAACAATGGATGAAGGTCAACCAAGTAATTGGACAATTTGTAATGAATGTGATGGTAAAGGGAAACAAAACCGACTAGTTAAAACACCTGCAAAAAAAGACCACTACTCCAACCAAACTGAAAACGACTTTGTTGTAATTTACAAATTACATTTAGAAAACTGCAATAAATGCCAAGGAAAAGGGCTATTGCCTGCCATTAACCCACCTACACCCAACAAAGAAGAGTTTCCACATGTGGCAATTATTGGTGGTTGAATTGGAGGTGTGGCTTTAGCTGTTGCCTGTTTGCATAGAGGAATTCCATTTACCATTTTTGAACGTGATGGTAGTTTTAATGCTCGTTCTCAAGGTTATGGCCTTACTTTACAACAAGCTAGTAAGGCAATAGCTGGCTTGGGTATTTTATCGTTAAACGAAGGAGTTGTTTCCACCAAACATGTAGTATTTAATACCGAAGGAAAAGTAATAGGTGAATGGGGCATGCGCAAATGGTTAGCATTAAATCCAAAAGCAACACCTAGAAAAAGCAACATACACAATATTCATATTGCTCGCCAAGCATTGCGTCAAGCGCTTATCAATCAATTGGGAAGCGATTCTGTAATAAAATGGGGACACCAACTTACAAGCGTAAAAACCAACCAAGATAACGATGTTGAATTAAGCTTTACTGTAGCTGGTCAAACAAAAAAAATCACCGCCAATTTGGTGGTGGGGGCCGATGGAATTAGAAGTACTGTGCGTAAGTTGATTATTAATGACGAAATAACTCCATTGAAATATTTAGGCTGCATGGTAATACTTGGAATTTGCCCGCTAAGTGAACTTAAAAATATTGACAATTTACTACTTGATTCGGCCACGGTATTTCAAACTGCAAATGGTTACGAGCGAATTTATGTAATGCCTTACGATGCCGATTCGGTAATGTGGCAACTTAGCTTTCCTTTACCCGAAAATGACGCCAAGGAATTGAGTGCTATTGGCAGTGAGGCTTTAAAAAACAAAGCAATACAAATAACGCAATGGCATACTCCTGTTCCTGAAATTGTAGGCGCTACTAAAGTTTCACAAGTTTCAGGATATCCTGTTTATGATAGGGATTTATTGCTGCCTGAAATGATTCAAAATGCTGGACCAATTACATTAATAGGCGATGCTGCTCATCCTATGAGTCCATTTAAAGGTCAAGGTGCAAATCAGGCATTGCTTGATGCATTGGCACTAGCCCGAGCCATTACTGAAGGATGCAAGGCATCGGATAATTGGAAAAAACAGGGATTGAGAAATGTAATATTAAGTAATTTTGAAGCTGAAATGATGACCAGAAGTGCCGCTAAAGTAAAAGATTCTAGAGCAGCTTCCCAGTTTCTTCATTCAGAAATAGTATTACAAGAAGGCAATATAACTAGAGGTGGCTGCGCTCGCCAAAATCAATCATAAGTAAATTGATAATAAATTAGATAATTGACCCTAAAAAGCACACCTTAACATTATTAAAATCAATAGAATCAGCAGAAATGCATTATATAAATTCTTGAAAAAATGATAAAAGTTGAAAAAAATTGGTAAATACAACAACCTAATCTAAAAAATAAAAAAAATAAAAAAATCCTTATTCCATTAGCAATGTGAGTGAGATCGGCAAACCCAACACATCACATTGCCGTCAACTTAATTTATAGTTTTTTCTTCTAAACATTAATAAAACTTATAGTTCCGTAGGAACGATACTTTTGTAACAACGGGTATTAACCCGTTGAAAAATGAATGCAACCTGTTTTGGGATTTTTGGTTTATTTTTCTAAACTTTAACCCCGAATTTTATTCGGGGCTATTCATATTAAACTCCCCAAGAGTTTCTCTTTATTAGCTTCTTAAATTGATGCCTATGCTACAACCATCTAAAATATACCATCTAATCCCTCCCATTTGCGGGAGAATTGCCATAATCTGCAAATCAAAAAAGTATCACTTCCAATTTGTCGAAATAAATTTACAATATAGCTTCAGACTTTAATGTAAAAATAAATTCAGACCCACTATCCATTTTCTCTTAAAAATTTACCTACTTAAAACAAACGAGGTTATTATTTTACAAGATAAAATACTTTATTTACAACCTTAAATAATTGTAAATGAAGAGAATTTTAATTGCAGCATTTTTATTGTTTTCAATAAATAGCTTTGCTCAATCTGTGGTACCGTGTATTACAGATGAGCTTTATGTAAAATCAATACAAGAAAATCCATTATTAAAAATAGAGGAAGAACGGGGTAATGAACTTGCTAGAATTTTTGCTTCCCAATTAAGCTTAGCAAAAAAAGGAACTGTTATATATATACCAGTAGTTTTCCATATTATTCATAAAAATGGCTTCGAAAATATTTCTCAAGCTCAAGTAAATGATGCACTTAGGGTTATGAACGAGGATTTCAGAAAAATGACTGGCACTAAAGGTGGAACCAGTACCGATAGTCGTTCTGTTGATGCTGAAATTGAATTTAGACTTGCACAAATTGACCCAAATGGCAACCCAACTGACGGGGTAAATAGAATAACCAACGCATCAGAAACAGAAAATGGTACCGATGCAACAAAAACTTTAAGTTATTGGGATAGTAACAAATACTTTAATGTTTGGGTAGTAAATGTAATTAATAGTTCATCCGCACCTTCTGGCTCCATCATTTTAGGATATGCTCAATTTCCTTTTTCAAGAACATCAAAACCAAGTACTGACGGAATTATAGTTAGGGCAGACCAAGTAGGAAATATTGGTGTAGCACAAACAAGCCAAGCAGGAAGAACCTTAACCCACGAAGCAGGCCATTGGTGTGGTTTATATCACCCATTTCAAGGTGGATGTGTTGGTGGCTCTTCAAATAACTGTGCTTCTCAAGGTGACCAAATTTGTGATACACCTCCAGTAGCTGCATCTACAAGTGGTTGCCCTAATAGCCAAAACTCGTGTACTAATGATGTGCCAGATTTACCAGATAATATCAAAAACTTTATGGACTATGCAGACGGAACATGCATGGATATGTACACAGCAGGTCAATCAACAAGAATGAAAAGCCAAATGCAAGTTTACCGTTCTAATATTTACTCAACAACTAATTTAAGCGCTGCAGGCTTAAATGCAGATGGAACTTACAAAACTTTGCCTGCTGCAAGCATTAAAGCACCTTTCTTAATTGACTTTAATGGCAATACTCCATATTGGATTATTGAAAATTTTATGAACCCTACCAATGGTTGGAAAGTAAATTACCAAGTTGGGTCGAACGATGGAACAAGTATGCTTATTAATAGCTATGCAAACGGGGCCGCTAGTACCTTAAATACACGTGATGCTTTTCATACTGCCAATATTGATATCACAACTCTTTCGAAGGCCACATTACAATTTAAAATTGCACATGCCAGAAGACTAACCAACTCAAGCGATAAATTAAATATTTTTGTTTCGGATAACTTTGGACGTACCGAGATATTAGCAAAAACATTTACAACCAGCGAAATGGAAACAGGTGATATTTTAGGAACATCGGCCTTTGTTCCTACAGCAGCGCAATGGAAAACTTTAAGCTTAGACCTTACTCCTTACAAAGCCTATACAAACTTTAGAGTTAGATTTGAATTACAAGCTTTAAGAGGTAACAATACCTATATTGATAATATTCAAATTGGTGAATTTACAAATGGATTAGCAGTTGAAACCAATAATATTAACTTAAATGTAAGTCCTAATCCTAGCAATGGTATTACAACCATTTCATTTAATAATATAGCCAAATCAAATGTCAATATTAACTTATACGATTTAAGCGGAAAGTTTATTAAAAACATAGTTCAAAATGAATTAAATGCTGGTCAACAAGAAATAACTTTAAACGCAAATGACTTATCTAAAGGTATTTATTTTATTAAAGTTGAACAAAACGATTTAAGTTACACAACCAAATTTGTAGTTAATTAACAATTACTAGCTATAAAAAAAGCCGCTCAAGAGCGGCTTTTTTTATGTCTATTTTATTAAGGGGGTTTCTACCTATTGATTTTAAAAAGTTCTTGCTAATGCCTCTTTGCTAAAATGCCAACAAGGGCGAATAAACAATTTATCATCAAATAAAAAAGAGGTTGTCTCTAAAGGACAGCTTCTTTGTTTTTGTCACATTGAGCGATTCCGATTTGTCGGAAAAAATATCTTGAAAACGTGCATATTAAGTTCTTGACTTGGCTAGAACTGACGAGCATTTTAAGGCATTTGATACGGCCTCTTTTTATGTTTATTGAGGGCAATTATTAGCTGCCCAAATTTGAATTTTACGGATATTACAGTTACTTAACGATGGTCCTCCTTTAGGCATAATGGCACATCCATTTGCTGTAATTGTACAAATCATTTTACCAGTTAACGTATTGGTTTTAGTGCTTGTATAGTTATCTAAATTTACACCTCCACCTAAGTTATTAGTATTATGGCAACCTTTACAATAAGTATTCATAACCGGAGCAATATGCGTAGCATAAGCTACATTAATGGTATCGCAATTAGTTGGGTTACAATTTCTGTTTTTAGCACCTTCGGTAATCCAACGTTTAATCAGATTATACCAATTGTATTTACGAAATAGACCAAAACAATTTCGTAAATAATTCCGATAAATCGGAAGTTAATGCCGCTCCCGTTACAAAATTGAACTAAAAATAATTTATAAGCGGTATTAATACTTGCCGTATCCATTTTAGGTTGCGGTGGCGGAGGCATTCTTTTATTGGAAGTAGTGGTAATAAATTTTATCAAATTATTAGTGCCCATACTCATAATTCCGGCATAAGAATTTAATATTAAACCCTCTTCCCTAGTTATTGCATCGTGGCAACCAGATTGCGCACAACTTGCAGTAATTAATGGCAATATTTGTGTATTAAAACTAACAGAATCGTTTGGAATAGGAACAACAGTATGAATGGTATCTTTTGAACTTCCTCCTAATTGAAGTAATTTAGGCTTGTGTTTACAAGCAGCAATTACAAATAGCAGCGTAATAATTGAATAGTAAGAGATTTTCATGATTCAAACAATTATACTGATTTGCAAAACAGTATGTATTAAATTATACCGCTTTGATGTGTTATTTAGTCCAATTTATTTTTTGCGGCATAATACCATCTAAGATTTACACCCAACCCATTGGCCTATTTCGTAAATCAAAATGGTATTATTTAAACACCACCTATTTTAAATAAAAAAGGCAACCTAAGTCTAGGTTGCCTTTTCTATTAATTTAATTATTTAAAAATTAGTTTTTAACTAATTTCATTACTTGAGTTTCACCATTCAAACTTATGCGAACAAAGTAAACTCCTTGTTTTAAATCTAAGGCATCATTTACATCATACAAATTGTAACCTTCCACCGCGTTATGAATTTTAGTATTGATTACTTTACCTTGAATATCTATCATTTCTATTTTAGCCACGCCTTGTTTGGCTGCATCAAAAGAAATACTAAATTCATTGGTGTATGGATTAGGAAAAATCACTATTGAACTTGCTCCTTCTTTTTCAGTTAAAGATAAACGCAGAACTTGAGAATACTCAAACTTTCCGTCAAAATCTACTTGTTTCAATCGGTAATAAAGCACATTAGCATTTTTAAATGCATTTTTATCTTTTATGTTATACCTAACTATGGTGTTGCTATTACCAGCTCCACGAACAAAATTAATTTTTTCGAATTTACGACCATCTTCTGACTTCTCAACCTCAAATCCTCTATTGTTGATTTCGCTAGATGTTGTCCAAGTTAATAAAGCATCAATATTTTCTACTTTAGCTATAAATGAAGTTAGTGTCACTGGTAATGGAGTTGCTAGGTTTTCGTCTGCGCCCATATAAGGATACAATGGTTGCCTCAAATCCCCGTCAAAATCAGTCGTTATCCCTACAATAGGTGTTCCAAGTATTAAAGTATTACCAATTGATGCTCCTATTAAATGTAAATCGCTTGCAGAAACAAATGAAATTGAATCAGTAACTGATTTTTGATCTCTAATTGATGCAATTCTCCAGTCTGCTAATGAAACTTGATCTACACCCATAAATCCAATTTTGGCAGATGCTGCGTTGAAAGAGTTAAATACATAGTAGTTATTAAAATTCAAAGCGGTAAATACAGTGTTTGGTGCTGCGCTGTATATTGCGTAATTTGATTGAGTTGCCGAGGTAGCCGTTTGTGTATTTATAAAAATATTATTTCTAATATTTAGGTTACTGGCGGCAGAACCAACATAAAGTGCAGCAGTATTTGCTGTCGTGGAACCAGTATTCATAGTACCATATATATTTACTGTATTATAGTACAAGTTAATTCCACCAGCAACAGTTGTTAAAACGCCACTGGCACCCTCAATCCCAATAGCTATTCCCATTGTTGATGAGTTCCCAAAAGTATTCCAATTACTACCATTCACACCAGAAATAAAATTATTTGAAACAGTTATATTACTATTAGCACTTCCAGTTCCAATTGTTAGTCCTCTACCTGACCAACCACCAGCTGCTGTTACATTTGCTCTTTGAATGTTATTTCTAGTAATCGTTGCAAAGGTAAAACCTGTTTCTAATGAAATTCCAACCAATTGTGTGGAAGAAGTCTGATAATTAATAATATTGCCGGAAACATTTGAGTTTAAAGCATTGCCCAATCTAATACCAAAGGCAGCAGCAGCTCCATCATAAAATATACTGTTGTTTCTAATAATTAAGCTATCTAGACCTCCTGCACTAACTGCAGTTGAACCAAAAGCATAAATTGCAGTAGCTGCTGAACCTATTGTATCATTTTCAATTGTAATAAAGTCATTATCAGCACCAGTTGAACCAATTGTTGAACCTCCTATGCAAATACCAAAATTAGCTTCTGTAGTTGTTCCATTGAACAAACGGCAATTCTTAAACGTATTTCTTGAAGAGTTAAATCCAATGCCATTACTTCTGTTCCAAATTACAGCTGTACTTGCAGCAGTATTTGTATTGGTAATTGTAAGGTCTCTTGTATTTCCACTAACAGCTCCATCAATTATAACATTACTTGCATTATTAAGAGTAATAATTGAAGTTGCGGAGCTACCTGAAATACTAGTATTAGGCAAAGTCGGACGAATTGTTACTTGGTTAATTACAGAACCTCCAGTTATATTATTTATTTCTAAAGGGAAAGTTTCAGTAGAAGTATTGTAAGTAGTAGAAGTTAATTGAAATTCAACTGGAGCCGAAACACCACGAGCATTTAATGCTGCAATTGCACTTGTTAATGTAGCAAAATTAGGAGCTACCTGCCCTGCGCCTACTAAGTAAACTCCTGACAAAGGACCATCTACAATTACATAACGGTTTGGCGTTGTTGGAGCAACCGTAATTGAGTTAACATTGGTTCCAACAAAACCTAAAGCTGGATTAGCAGATACAAAAATACTAGAGGTAGTATCTTGTGCAACAACAAAATATTGAATAGTATCACCTACACTTACTACTCCCCCAGAAAACAATAAAGAATTGTCTATAGTAAAAGTAAATGGAGATGTAGTATTAGTTGCTTCAGCATATTTCCATCCATTAAATGCACTATTATTATCTGCGGGGTAAGTTCCAAAAGTATTGGCAACTGTTGATCTTTTGTAGTACAATCTTGGTCTTGTTCCAGAGGTAACATTTACTCCTGTTCCATCCGTAATATTAGCAAAATCAGTTAAAGTTCTATTAGTTAAAAGTGCAGTGTTAGGTATATTGGTATAACTAATAGATGGTCCACTTAAATCTATTGCTTTTTCATATGCTCCAATGGTTGGAGGATTTGAACGAACAGAATCAACTATATCATTAGTTATTCCTGAAATAGGAGTACCAAGACCTTGCAATGCACCTAATCCTGTAACTAAGTTACTGTCATTCGCAAATTGAGGGTTCGTTATGGTTGAATTGCTGTTTGCAGCAGTAGATACCTGAAAATCAGTAAAAATTGGTTGGTCAACTCCTACAAAGGCTATTGGATCATAGTTGTAAGCCAAAATATTTTGACTACCTGAAACAAAGAAATTGTTAAAATTAAAAGTATAACCAGGAATTGATCTGTAATGAGCTACTGCATAATTTTTAGATCCAGTAAAACCAGTCATGGTATTTTTAAATATATTATTTCTAACATCTAATCCAGTTAGGGCATTAGAAGCATAAGTAAACGCAGATGTCATTCCTGCTGCAGTTCCAATTGTAGTGTTTCCATACATATTAACTGAATTAAAATAAACTTTCAAGTTTATTCCACTTTGAATAAATATTCCATTTGGTGTATATTGGCTTATTGGATTACCCCAATTGTAATTAGTTCCCATTAAATCAGAGATGTGATTGTTAACCAAAGTATTGTTTAAGCCTAAAGTTCCAACATTAACCCAAATACCAGCAACACCAGATCCACTTACATTTATATTTCTAAGCTTACTGATTACATTTTTACTTACCCTTGTATTTGAAGTATTTGTACTTAACTGAATACCTGTTATAGTTCCAAAGCTAAAATCACCAAATTGATTAAATATCGTGTTTCGTTCAATCAATGAAGAGTCAAGATGTTGTGTAAATATTGCAGATTGACGGTTTCTTACCGTGGTTGAATCTAGGCCAATTCCAAAATAGTTATTAATTATACTTAAATTCTTCAACCTGATAGCTGCAGAAGTTCCACTAATTACTACTCCAAAATCAGTGTTATAAATTTGATTATTGTTAATCTCAATATTTCTTATTCCTGCTCCATTAGAAAAATTACCTAATGTGGTTCCTCCAAGTAAAACGCCTATAGAAGCAGTATTTAAGCCTCCTTTGATAATTGTATTTTTAATTACTAGATTTCTAACACCTAGTATGGTATCAGAACCTATCATTCTAACAACTGAGGCTATTCCTGTGTTCATATTACTAATGTTTAAGTTGCGAGTATTTGTACCATTATTAGAGCCATCAATTACAAAATTACGTGAGTTATTATTAAATAATAAAATTGAATTGGCATTAGATCCTAAAATAGTCGCATTAACTGATACGTTTGGCTTAATAGTAATTGTATTGATAACATTATTTGAAGCAAAATTATTAAAAGTAATTGGAAAAGATTCTATACTTGAAGTATAATCAGCATCTAAAAGTAATGTAATATTTCCTTGAACTTGTTTGCTTGCTATATCATTTAAAAATGAAGTTATTGAGGTATAATCTGGTGAAACCTTTGTAGCACCAACCAAGAAAGTTCCAGAAATTGGTATGATAACATCTCCAATTAAGTAATTTCCTTCTAAACCAATAGAACCAATTCGTTTATTTGAAGTAATATTTCCAACACCAGGTCCACCTGATACTGCGGTGTATATACCGGCCAAAGTAGCTGAATAGCCAATCCTATTAATACCAGTTAAACTACCCTGCGTAATTCTTACATATGAACTATCAAAATTAGATGCACCAGCGTCAATTGTGACTGCAAAATAACCCGTTGATAAGGTTGAAATTGTGGTTCCGTCAGGTGTTCCTGTACTTAGAGTATCTACTCTTCTAACTTTAACATCTACAACACCACCAGCATTTGTTCCTGGATTAACCAATTCAATTAAATTGTAACTAGTTGAACCTATCGGAAATGAGTAAGTAGAAGCTGAAACCAGAGATGCTGGTAATCGTCTAACCATTGGTCCTCTAACAAATGAAGTAGCAGAACCAACAGGAGCCGCTGTCGCTACTGTATTTACAATTACTAACATTGCTGTATCTGAAGAAGTTAAAATTCCGCTAGTTAAAGTAAGATTACCAGTAAGTGTAAGATTACCTCCAGATAATATAACACCATTAGTATTACCAACTGTCAAATTACCAATACTTCTGCTTAAAGGAATTTCTCCGCCCGTTCTTCTTAAAGTTCCCTCTTGTGCATAAACTAATGAATAAATACCAGTTCCTAAATTGAAATTTGGAAAAACGTCAAAACTACCAGCAGTGCCGGCAAAACCAGCTACACCATACTGAATAGCTACAGGCTGCGCAATACCATTACCCATGGTAATATTATTGCTATTTAATACTGAAGTAGCTGTAAAAAAATTGGCGCGGTAAATGACAATTGGTTTATTAATGGAAATTCCGCCCAAAGTATTTTGATTGGCTAATGTTTGTAAAGTATCTAAACCTATTCCATTATAAGTTTGATTTCTCGTAGTGCCAAAAAACACCATATTACTTCCAGCTAATGTTCCATTAACGTATCCATTATTAACTATTGAATCTGCCAAAAATAATAAAGTTTGACCATTCATGTTTAAAGTACAACCAACAGGAACGTAAACATTACCGCGAACATTGGTTTGTAATCGTAGCCATGCTTGTTTATTATTGGTTATAGAATCAATTTGAAGTCGTGGGGTGTTTCCATTAATTCTAAAGTCAAAGTTAGCTGTAGTGGCCGCACTTCCAATTTGCAATATACCACCATTAAAACCATTAAGTGGGGCAACATTATAATCTATAATGGTTGCACCTGTGCTTCTTTGGTTAAGTACAACTCTACCACCTGTCCAATTAACAGATGTTGCTGCAGAAGTTAGACCAAATGAAGCTGAAGCACTGGTTGAATTACCAACTGTTGCTACATTAATAACACCACCTGACATAATAAATTCTATTTGACTTCCAGTTGTTATTCTAGCAGCGTGGTTTAATGTTCCACCTTGCATCCATAATTGAGAACCTACTCCAAAATTCATTAATGCAGTTGCAAGCGTACTTATGTTGTAAGTTCCATCAGTTATGCGTAAAACTCCATTATTAGTAATATTACCATTTTGAGCTGTTACAGTAAAATTTGGATTGTTTAGCCAAACACCACCAAGCAGTGGTATGGTATATGCAGCAGTAGTATAAATAGGGTTTAATTGAGTGAATGTACCAGCAATTTGAAGAGTACCCGCAGTATGCGTACTAATTAATCCAATTGTGTTTGCTCCTTGCACAGTAAAAGGTGTATTAATAGTTAATATTGATCTATTACCATTGAACGCACCTTTATTTAAAACTATACTTCTAAAATCCAACAAATTAGGTGTTCCAGATATACTAGAGTTAAAAACACCAAAAAAGGTAACTGTAACCCCTGCTGTAGTTTGCATATCAAAAGATCCATCTACTGTTAAGTTCCCAGTCCTAAAATCCGCTGCTGCTGATCCTCCAATTCTTAAAACATGTGTTGTTAGTGTTCCAGTTCCAGCGGTAAAAGTTGAGCCAACACCTACCATAACACCATTTTGTATAGTTAATGTAGATGCTACTGTTGCACTATATTGTACTGTTGCACCAAGACCTGTTCCTATTGTAAGCGAATGACAAGCAGGTGCTGCGGTATTTATAGTAACGGTGGCTCCATCAGCAATAACAACTGAATCTGTTGCAGTTGGAACGATACCTCCAACCCATGTATTTACATTAGTCCAGTCTCCTCCAACACTTGTAGAAGTAATAGCAGGTGGAGGTGTTGTAGATTGAGATCCAGAAAGGAATGGGGACTCAATGTCAACTTCTGATGTAACTCTATAGTAACATAATGTTCCTGGACTTAATCCAGTTTGTGGCAAATTATAAGAAGTTCCAATTCCTGCAGTTGATGTTGAATTTATTGTAGAAATTAAAGAGAAATTTACATTGTCAAAAGAGCGGTACACCTTAAAACGCAATTCGTTTGTTGAGTTATCAACCCAGTTAAGAGTTAACCCGCTGTTTGTTACAGATGTAAAAGTTAAATTAGATGGTGGAGCAGTTGGAAGAATTGCTGCCCTTAAGTCTGTTAGGGTAATATCATCAACGTTTACATACCAAGGTGTAGCAGTTTGAGTAGCACGAATACCAACAAAATAAGTTCCAGTAGTAGGAACAGTAAAATTACCATTAGCTGTTGCATATGGCAGGTTTGAAATTGTAGTTGTTGGAACAATGGGAATATTTAAACCCGCTGGTGTATTTACACTTCCTGCTGCTGCCTGAATGCTTTGACCTCCCGCTCCATCACAACTGTACCAAAAAGCAAAATTATAAACTCTTCCTGCTGTTAAGGTTACACTCCTTGTTAACCACTGATCATTACTCCATTGAACCGAAGCAAACCATGAACCTGTTCTTGGGCTTCTATTGTTACTAGTTGATATGGCACCATTTCTTGCAAACCAAGAACCAGCTCCAGTCACAGTAACATTGGTCCATCCTGTTGGAACAATTCCATCAGTATTTGAAGTTTCAAAACCTTCTGTGAAAATTGGTTGAGCTTTAGCATTAACAATGCAAAGTAGTGTTAATAGCCAAACAAAAAGATATTTGTTCAGGTATTTTTTTTGTAGATTTTTTTTCATTTCCATATTTAACTTTTGATTTTCAATAATAATCAATTTTACGATTAAAAAAACAAAGTACAACTAAGGCTATTAATACAACTATAATTTAAATATAAAATAGTAAATTTTACTTTTGATAGAAATGAAACAAAATAAAAAAAAATCTAATATTTTTCTTTATTTTTACTTATTAAATGGACATTTGATTAAGTAATATTGGACAATTTCAATTATTAATTTCCGCAAGTGGAATTTTAACCCCTACACAAAAAACTAACAAAAATCACAGATTTTAAACAAAAAAAGGCAACCTAAATCTAGGTTGCCTTTTTTATTTATTGAAGTATTTAAGAATTAGTTTTTAACCAATTTCATTACTTGGGTTTCTCCATCTACTGTTAATCTAACAAAGTAAATACCTGCACTTAAATTAGCTGCTTCTACTACAGGAACTGTGTTGGCTCCTTGGGTTACTGAAGTAGTTTTAGTAACAATTACTTTACCTTCTAAATTTACCGTTTCTAATGTAACCATTCCAGCTTTTGCAGCGTTAAATGATACATTGTACTCATTGTTAAATGGATTAGGGAATACAATCATTGAGTTCATTGATTCTGCATTTTTGGTTACTCTTACCACTTGTGAGTAGGTAGTTTTACCATCAAAATCAATTTGTTTCAATCTGTAATATACAATAGCCAATTGGCTAAGTACATTTGCATCTGTTAAGGTATAGTTTAAATTTTTATTGCTATTACCCGCACCTTTAACAAAGTTTACTAATTCAAATGTTCTTCCATCAATTGAGCGCTCCACTTCAAAACCTTTGTTATTAGTTTCAGAAGCAGTAATCCAAGTTAATAATGCATCATTGTTTTTAGCAACACCGTTAAACGATATTAACTTAACTGGTAAAGTTGAAGCTGAACTATTAGCGGCTACCGTAAATTTATTATGCATATATTTACCGTTATACTCATATACATCAAAAGCATAATTAGTAAAGTTAGTTAAACCTGTAACATTTACCGATGTTCCAGCTCCTTTGTATACAATAACATTTCCTGTTCCTGTAGTGCTTGGTGAAGGTGCACTAAATACGCTATTTGCAGTATAAATTAAGGTATCAAAAGGCGCAACTGCTGGAACAGTAGTTAAACGAGCAACTACTAAACGTTCTTGTCCATTACCTGCTGTAAATGCAACATTCATAGCGCCTCCATTTATATTTGGAGTTAAAACTACTGAAGTAGCTGGAGTTGGTACAGTTAAATTTACCACTTCTACATTATCAATTGCCCAACCTTCATCAACAAATGAATCAGCCCAAAAACGGAAACGAATTTTAACATTGCTTTGGCCAGCTGCACCAGTTAATCTAGTTGCAGACTCAACCCAACCGCTAGTACTGCTAGAGTAAGAAGAAGTAATACCACTAAACTTATTTGCACCTAAAGTACCATTACCTGAAGTGTTGTTATACCATGCAAAGCTACCTGTTGTATTAAAGTTTGCACCTGCTCCTGTAGTTGCATCTAATCTAGTCCATGCACCGCCATTGATTGAAATTTCAATCACACCACCATCCCAATCAAGATCATTGTCAGTTTTTAAATTATGTCTAAATCTTAAAACTGGATCTGAAGTAAATGAATTGAAATTAAATTGAGGAGATAAAATTACACAATCTTCGGTTCCTAAATAACTACCTGTTAAGAATGTTACCATTGCATTAGGGCTTGAATAGGCTCCACTAATTGTTGTTTTAGCTGGAGTTCCTCTAACCCATGCATTGGTTCCGAAATTAATTGCCGAAGTTGTCCATGCTGTAGTTGTTCCATCAAAGTTTTCAGTGTAAGGGAATGAACTAATTACTGGTGCTGTTGTAAAACTATCTTGCGAGCTATAAGAAACTCCAACTGAGTTGGTAGCATAAGCTCTGAAATAATATTTTGTACTGCTTAATAAACCTGAAGGATTAATTGAGAAAATACCATTTGTTGCAACAGGCGAAGTAGCTGAATCAATACCAGTTGCTGAAGTTGGATTTGGCGTTGTTCCATAAACCACTCCACTAGCAAATACAGCTGAACCTCCATTTGATGTAATATTTCCACCAATGGTAGCACTAAAAGCTTGAATATTTGATGCTGCAACTCTTTGAACTATTGGAGCAACTGGCCCACTAGTGGTAGTGAAACTAGTATCTCCACCATAAGTAATTCCAATTGCATTAACTGCATACGCTCTTACATAATAAGTAGTAGAAGCAAATAAACCTGTTAAGTTTTTAGAGAAAATACCGCTAGTTATGGTTGGTGAATTTACTGAATCAATTATACCAAAAGTTGATTTTATTGCACCAGGTATTGTACTATAAATGATACCACTTTGTGTTACAGGAAAACCTCCATTTGAAATAATATTGCCACTAATTGTTGCGGTAACATCAATTACATTTGTACTTGAGTTTGTTTGAACCAACGGTGCAGTAGCAATAGAACCTGAAGCACAAATAGTAAAATTACCTGTACCTGTTCCAGCATTGGTGTGGTAAACTCTTACAAAATAAGTAGAATCTTTAATTAAACCTGTTACGGTAGTTTTAACTGTACCCGCATTTACCGTAGTATTTTGGCAAGTTAAAGAAGTCATATTACGACTTAAAACTTGAACATGAGCTCTGAATGTTCCTAAACCAACTACGGTAATGGTATCTACTGAAGCACTTGGAGTAAATTTATACCAAACATCATCATCAGCTAAACCGCCACAAACTGCTTGCGAACTTGCAGAGGCACCAAAGGTTGTTCCAGAAACAGGTGTGCAACTTGTTCCAACTGATAATGTAATAGCGCCAGTGGTATCATCATTAATAGGTGCAGGAATAATTTCATTTATACAAATAGAAAAAGCACCACTAGTTGAGCCTGAACCAGCACCAGCATTAAATACACGAACAAAGTATGTATTTGAAGGAATTAATCCAGTTGCTTGCACATTTTCAAGAGCTGTAGTAGAAATATTTCTTGAACCTGCAATACCTAAACCAACAGTATCAAATAAGTTTGTCATAACTTGAAAAGCTGGATCAAATCCTGAACTACCAACAGTGGCAATAGAAACCTGACCAGATAAAGGGGCAACAAACTGAAACCAAACATCATCGTCAGGATTTCCAGAAATAGGGTTAGGTCCAACTGCAGATGCAGTAGCACTTCTTGTAGAATAATAAGTACCACATCCATCAGCGCATGGAAGCGCATTAACATTTAATGTGATAGGATTTAAAGAACTATCGTTTGAAGGAATAGGAGTGCTATTTGAAGGATTAAACACACCACCATTGGTAAACAAAATTGATGTATTACAACTTGGAAGAATTGATAACGCATTATTAACTGCTGAAGCAGAAAAATTGCGTGAATTTTCTAACAATAAAGCCAGTTTTTGACCACTAGCAGGATTATTTCCAGTTAAACCTAATGAATAATCAAAAGCGCCAGTTCCATTACCATCAAATGGTTGCATTCTTCCGTAAACTAATTGAATATTATTAGAACCTTCAAACAACTTAACTTGGAAATTTAAACTTGGAGAACCGTAGCCGAATCTTTCCATTTCAGCCCATTCAACTGTTAAAACACGATTTGGAGCTGTTCCAGTTGTAGCATATCTTATTAAAGATTTATTGGCGTTAGTATTACCTAAAGTTACTAAATCTTCCCAAAGAGGGGCAATTACCCTTCTAGGGAAAGTAGAGTTTAAGTCATTTGTTAAATTATTGGTAACCGTAGCAGTATCAAAACTTAGCCAACCATTGGTTGAAACATAAAATGCTGATTGCACAGCACCTTGATAAACGAATGGAAATGGCATAGATACTTTATTGGTATTGTCGTCATCACCAGTAAAAGCACTCGCCCAAGTAAATTGAGTTCCTGTTGTTTGAATAGTTGTATATGTTACTCCTGTATTTCTGGTAATAGAATAAGGTCCAAAACCTTGACATGGCTCGTTTACGCGCACTGCAATAGATGAATCACTTGATAAACCGCAAGTAACAACCCTTCTGTAAAAACGAGTAGCATTTGGCGAAGGGAACTTAGCTGTTGCAGTAGAAATACCCATTGATGTCCAATTGATACTATCAGTTGAAATTAACCAATTAAATGTAATACCTGTACCAGTAGTTGAACCAGTTACTCCTAAAGTTGTACTGTCTGAGCAATTGGAAGCGGTAATTGTTGTTGTTCCTCCAGTTGCTGCTTTTACAAAAACAGCCACCGAACTATCGGTAGAAAAGCTTGCATTACAAGTTACTACAGCTCTGTAGAATGAATTTACAGAAGGACTAGGTATTTTTTGGCTAGCCAATGTAGCTCCAAAAATAGGTGTCCAGTTTATATTATTTATTGATTCTAACCATTGGAATGCGTTTACACCAGCTGAAACATTGGTTAAACTTAGCGTAAGACTATCACCACAAATAGGTACAGTTGATTGAGTATTACCTCCATAAACCGGCTTAACTATAACAGCATTTGAAGAACCTGTAAAAGTCGTTGAAATACAAGTAGTATTTCGTCTAAAAAAAGTTAAAGATGTAACAGGTGCCTTACTTAAAATTACCAATGTATCATTGGTTAAGTCTGTATAAGTTACACCATCTGGCGATGATTGCCATTGGTAAGTGAGACCTAAAACGGTTGGAGAAGAACCCGTAAGATTGAAGTTTCCTGTTCCGCATCCTGGAATATTTGATAGTGTTGCTGTTCCGCCAGCAGGAGTTCCTGAACATAATGGTGGTGGTGAAAAAGTATATATTTGACCTGTAGCTGGCTTTACAGAAATATTATTTGTAGAAGCAGTAGTTGAAATAGTTGGACTTGCAGAGCTGTTCTGTAATGAAATAAAGTTAGCAGAGGCTACACCCATAATACCAATACTAGCTCCACCAGAACCTGCTGGATTACCTCCGGCTTCTTGTCTGTAAATAAAATTTATAACATTAGTTGTTTCATAAAGTTGAACTTGGTAAGAAAGAGCGACTGTAGAGCTCCAATTCCATTCCATATTTAACCACTGTACAGTCAAAACCCTATTTGGTGCAACACCCGATAATTGATAAGTAACTCCTGATGAACATTGCAAATCATCCCATAAAGCTACAACTCCTGGACGTTGGGTTGCAGTTGCAGTTGCTAAATTATTTGCGGCAGTCTGAGTTCTGCCAGTACCAAATAACAGTGGACCATTAGACATTGCCATAACCTGGGTGTATGAAATTCCTTCATATACGAAAGTAAACCCAATTGGAAATGCTGTTGAAATATCATCATCTGCTGTGGCAACAAGAGAAGTTGCTGTACCGCCAACTAATGGAGTAAAAGTACCACTGCTCGCAGCAAATTGATAAGTGTTTGCTGTTTGCGCTTTGGCCTGAAAGACTATCATAATTGTGAGTAATGCTAGGCCAATGAGTTTGGCACTGCGCATTCGGTTTAGTTGAATTTTCATCATATTTATTTATTTATTACAATTACAATAATATGAAATATTTTATATTAAATAGCATCAAAAAAAACCTAAAGATAACTACATTATAATTAAGATTAATATTTTTATGATATCAGAGATTTAAATGGGCTGACTTAATTACACATAATATAACAATAATAAAGTAATATATGATAATAAAGCAAAATAAATTTAAGACAATAAGAATGCATAAATATTCATAGCTTTAATAAATTCAATAGGAAAACGATTAAGCGCAATATTGATATACGTCCCAAGAAAAGAAATAAATTGGTAAAAAAATATGACTCAAACAATTCTTATTTAAAGCTTTTACCTTTTAATATTAAAAGGAGAAAAAACAAAAAAAATCATTAAAACTAAAAAAAATCAGGTAATTATAACAAAAAAAGTTGCTTAGAATTTGAAATAACTACTCTTAATATTTATGTCTTATTTCATAATTGTATTTCGCATCATTTTGTTATAAAAGTTTCACCATTTCAATTAATACCATTTTGATTTACGAAATAGGCCAAGGAGTTGGGTGTAAATCTTAGATGGTATTATGCCGCAAAAAATAAATTGGTCTAAATAACACAGCAAAGCGGTATAACAGTTACAAAACAACTGCAAAGATGCATTTTAGATAAAGCGTTTAACCGTATTTTACCAATGGTTGTATCAATTTTTTTACTCGTTACAATATTGTCTTGCACATTGGTTATTAATATTTTAGCATTAGCTCAGCATGTATAGTTCAGTTAATTAAAACTCCTTAGCAAAAGGATTAACTAGATAGAAATATTACCGTAAAAAAAATCACTTAAAGTAACTACTAATTTGTTTGTTTGAAATAGTATTTGCATAGCAATAATAATTATAAGCAATTACTTAAACATTTGTATTTGCATTATTTTTAAAGAGTTAACTAATGAATCACCCATTAATAAGCTTTATAATAATGAACCATCATTTACAAAAAATTATCACTGATAAAAAATAGCCTCTAAAAGTCATTATTGTAATATATTCGCACTTGGCAATATTAATATTAGTAGTGGTAAAATACAATGTAATTGGCTTAATGAGTGGCACTTCTATGGATGGAGTAGATATAGCTTATTGCCAATTTACCAACAAAGAAGACCATTGGGGTTTTGAAATTAAAAATGCAACCACTATTCCATACGATAAAAATTGGATAGTCCGTTTAACACAACTATACAAACAACCTATTCATTTATATCCCAAAACTGATGCTTTTTATGGAAAGTATTTAGGGAAAATAACCCGCGACTTTATCATTCAAAACAACCTAGCTGTAGATTTTATAGCATCTCATGGGCATACCATTTTTCACCAGCCAGAAAATGGCTTTACGGCTCAAATTGGATGTGGCGCTGCAATTAGTGCGACTTGTAATTTACCTGTTGTAAATAATTTTAGGGTAATGGATGTAGCGCTGAACGGACAAGGAGCGCCTTTGGTTCCAATTGGTGATCAATTTTTATTTGCCAACTACGATGCTTGTTTAAATTTAGGTGGATTTGCAAATATTAGTTTTAAAAACAAGCAAAAAGCTTTTGATATTTCACCTTGTAATATGGCTTTTAATTTATTGGCAAATGAGCTCAATTTACCTTATGATGAAGGTGGCCACATTGCTGCAAGCGGAAGTATTAACGAAGCATTTTTGACTGCATTGAATGCTCTTGATTTTTACAAAAAAAACAATGCTAAATCATTAGGAATTGAATGGTTCAACCAATCATTTTTGCCATTATTAAATCAATTTGAAAATGAACCGATAGCTAATAAAATGGCCACCATCAACATACATGTTGCTCAACAAATAGCTGAGGTAATTAACTTAGAAAACATTGATAATGTACTTGTTACTGGAGGAGGAGCATACAATAAATTTTTGATTGAAAACTTAAAGTTATTTACCAAAGCGCAAATAATAATTCCTGATAATTTAACTATTAATTACAAAGAGGCATTGATATTTGCTTTTTTAGGTATTTTAAGAATCAGAAATGAAATCAATATTTTAAAATCGGTTACAGGTGCAGTTAGCAATAGCATTGGCGGTGCTCTACATGGAAATTTCAGCCATTTGATTGAAAAATTAAAAGATTGAAAAATTTGAGTATTTATCATGGATAAAAATCGAAGTAATACAAACTAAGAACTATAAACTAAGAACTAAGAAACTAAAAAATCAACCATTATGCAATTAGATAAATTAATAAAAAAATACGAAGACAAACAACCTGAAATTGTTTTTGAATGGAAAGACAGTGAAACTGAAGCAGAGGGTTGGGTAGTAATTAATTCATTACGCGGAGGTGCTGCTGGAGGCGGAACAAGAATGCGCAAAGGGTTAAACAAACATGAAGTAACTTCATTAGCCAAAACAATGGAAATAAAATTTACCATTGCAGGACCTGCAATAGGCGGAGCCAAATCAGGCATTAATTTCGACCCTGCCGATCCAAGAAAAAAAGGAGTATTAGAACGCTGGTACAAAGCCGTTATGCCATTACTTAAAACCTATTACGGAACAGGCGGTGATTTGAATGTAGATGAAATTCATGAGGTAATTCCAATAACAGAAAAATTAGGTTTGTTACATCCTCAAGAAGGCGTAGTGAATGGACATTTTAAAGTTGGTGCTGAGTCAACAAGAAAACGAATTGCTAACTTAACCGAAGGAGTTTCAAAAAAATTAACAGACTTACGTTTTATTCCAGCAGATGATAAAAACTTAGTTACTGCCGATATGATAACTGGATTTGGGGTGGCAGAAGCAGTTCGTCATTATTATACCATTTGGGGCGGAAATATTACCATGAAGCGAGCAATTATTCAAGGTTGGGGAAATGTGGGTGCAGCTGCTGCTTATTACTTAAGTTTATATGGCGTAATGATAGTTGGTATTATTGATAGAAACGGTGGTTTAATAAATAATACAGGCTTTACTAAAGAAGAAATAAAAGACTTATTTTTAAACAAACAAGGTAACACTTTGGTACACCCAAATATGTTAAGTTTTGAAGAAGTGAATGCCAAAATTTGGGATATGGGTGCTGAAATTTTTGTGCCGGCTGCTGCATCGCGTTTATTAACTCAAGAACAAGTTGACAGAATGGTTGACAATGATTTAGAAGTTATTAGTTGTGGAGCCAACGTACCATTTGCTGACCAAGAAATATTTATGGGACCAATTGCCAACTATACCGATGATAAAGTGGCTGTGATACCCGATTTTATTGCTAATTGCGGTATGGCTCGTGTATTTGCTTATTGCCAAAGTAACGATGAGGTAGATACTACTGATGAGGCAATTTTTAAAGACTCATCTAAAATTATTTGGGAAGCTATGATGCGTTTACACCAATTCAATCCAAAACATACTGGCTTTTTGAAAAAAGGCTTAGAAATGGCTTTGGTTAATTTAGTAAAATAAAAATAATACGGCATTGACAAATATAAAGTCCAATGTGTTTTCTGGATGTATAATACCATATAATCCAGGCAATTAGTGCATATTCATCATTTAATTTATACTTATTTCTTGTAAACATTTATAAAGATTAAAGTTCCGTAGGAACGATACTTTTGTAACAACGGGTTTTAACCCGTTAAAAAAACAAATAGGACATTCTGCACGAAAACCCCAAAATCTTTGCGAAAGCCAAAGGCTTTCGAAAATATTTTGGGGTTTTCGTTATCTCTAAATATTCATTTTACCACCAGTTTAACTGGTGTCTATTGATATAAAACTCTACCGATAGATCAGTAGAGTTTTCCTTAGCTTGATGCCAATGCGCCAATTGGCGGGAGCATTGACCAAATGTGTAAATCAAAATAGTATAATCTTATTTTGGCTTGCAACAAAAATGGCCTAATTCAATTAAGAATTAGGCCATTTTTTTAGATTGAAGTACTAATTATTTAGTAGCTACTACTCTAATTTTTACATTGAATTTATCATCGATAGCTTTATCGCCAATACCTTCAAAAAAGCTTTTTGAACCGTATTTAATATCGTAAGCAGTTCTGTCTATATCAAAGCTAGCATTTGCTACTACTTCGCCAGATTTTTTAACTACTACAAATGCTGGGAATTTTACTTCTTTTTTAATGCCTTTAATAGTTAAATCAGCTACTACATTATAGTTATTAGCACCTGCTTTAGCTCCTTTAATAGCTGTAGCAGATTTAATTTTTAAGTTAGCCGATTTAAAATTGTCAACTGCAAAAAAATCAGGTGATTTTAAGTGACCGATTAATTTATCGTTCCACTCGCCAGCAGGTAAATCAGTACAAGTAATTGTAGTCATATCTACATCAAAACTACCACCTACTAATGCTGCTCCTTTAACTTCAATAGTTCCTGAAGTAAACTTTACAGTTCCCATGTGCTCGCCTGTTACTTTTTTGGCTTGCCAGTTAAAAGTAGACTGCTCTGCATTAACTTTGTAAGAACTGTTTGCTGCTGGTTTAAATGCCACTGCAGCTAATGATAATGCTGCTACTGCAGCGATAATTAACTTTTTCATTTTATTTATTTTTTTAGGTTGTTATTTTAATTTATAATTTTTCTCTTAGTTTATTTAAAAGCCCGTTCATTAAATCGGCCTCTTCATCCGATAATTGAATGTTGCCTTCTGCCAAATCAACAATTTCATCTAACTGCAACAAAAGGTTTAAACCTTCAGGTGTAATGGTAATTTCCATTTGCCTTTTATCGCGTGGACAAACTTTTCTATTTACTAGTTTTTTATCCTCTAATTTATCAATTAAACGTGATGCATTCGATTGTATATCTAACATTCGTTCTTGAATTAATCCGATAGAAACAGGCTTACTATTTTGACCCCTTAAAATACGCAACACATTATATTGCTGCATACTTATGCTAAAAGGCTTAAACAGACGTGTATGCTCTAAATTTAGAATACTAGCAGTAAAAAGAATGTTTAAATAAGCACGTTGACGTTTACTTTTAAATTCCTTCTGTTT
The DNA here is from genome assembly GCA_041730515.1 of Methylacidiphilales bacterium. Taxonomy (GTDB): domain Bacteria; phylum Bacteroidota; class Bacteroidia; order UKL13-3; family UKL13-3; genus JAAFJM01. The sequence goes on from JBGSBN010000006.1 coordinate 25,453, forward strand.
TAATTCTTCTTCTAGTATCATTATTAATTACAGTGCAAATTATATGTATATACATACAATTTGCAAGAAAAATAATTAACAAAGCTATAAATTATTGATTTTCAATGGATTAATTATTGAATAGTATACCTTAAGCTGAAACCACCACTTGAAATAACGGTAGGGAATTGGTTGGAAGTAAGTGGATTTGTTTGTCGTCTATCGTAAAAAATACGCAATTGTAGTTTATCATTAATTTGATATTCTACACTTGGCCTAAAACTATAAATGGTTTGACCAGATACTGGCTCGTTTGATTCCCTATCAAGGTTTCTAATTTTAGTAACATTTTCCCTAATTGAAAAATCAACCCTAAAATTGATATCATTATCAAGCACAATTTGACGAGTTCTGCCAAGAGGTATTTTCATTTTTTTAGTTCTATAACCTAATCCAAACGAAATTTCTTCACCTAATTGCTCATTTAATTGTCGTGAACCTAAAGCCAAATTTAAAGTTCTATCTTTATTATACCTGAACGAAGTAGTTAAGTTATTTACCAAAGTTACTTCCACACCAATTAATGGCGCAAAACGCTCAGAAATAGAAACATTTCGAATAATATATTTGGATTGAATATCTGTTTCACCTGCAGCAGTATCTCTTCCTGTCCCAGTAGGTGTAAGGAAATTACTAACTATGTAATTGGATGAATATCGGTGACTGAAAGAAACGTTACTTGCCCAACGTTTAACAAAATCTAGTTTTGATAATCCATTGTAATTAATGTTCCAATTAGGCAATGGTAGTTTAGGAAAAGGACTTAAACCAACGCTTGAAGCGCTATTACCGCTATAAGCTGATAAAAAAGCCGGAATCAATACTTCCTGACTATTTCTACTATAACCAACCACATAGCCAAAACTATCGCGAGCCAAACCTGCAGTAGTTCCAAACCGTTCGGTAGCTAATCGTTCAGATATTTCTTTTCTGTTTTGCTCAAATTGAGTGAAAACACTTGAAATCCCTCTATCGTTATCAGTGCTAAAGGCCGTATTCCAAGTATTATAACTAGTGCTAAATGACCCTGATTCTTGCAAACCAAAATCTTTAAAAGAACTATCCAAATCGTTGAACCTAAATATAGAAGTAGTATTGGTTTGATTCGACCTTTCAACGGTTAAGGTAATTCGTAAGTCTTCAATTGGATCAATGGTAATGCTTCCAGTAATTTTTTCAGAAATATTTTGAGCATAAATATTATTCATTCTAGAATCATTTGCTAACCAACCATTTTTGGCAGCATTATACCTAAAATCTGGACTTTGATCGCCTAAAATAAAACCAAAACCAGGTGCTGATAAATCATTGTTTTGTCCTAAATAATTAGGCTTAGGTTTAAAGCCAGGTAAAGTTGTACCATCGGTTAAACTATATGAGCCTGTAACATTTTTTACTCCCATTAATAATTTAAAAAATGATTTTGCAATTGGATTTAATTCTGCCGGACCTTTTTCATCAACCTCATCTTCACTTACCGTCTTTTTGTCTGTCGATTTTTTATCTTTAGGCTTTGGAGCAGCTTTAGGCTTTGGTTTACTAGCTGTAGTTGGATTATTTATATCACGCAAGAATTTAACTTTATTATACAAAGTAACAAAACTTGCTCCAACATTTATTTGCTGCTGACGAGAATTTTGGATAGTATTACCTAAGCTATCGGCCGCAGGCGGAGCTTGTTTCCATTGGTAATTAACTGTGTATGAATAGTTAGATTGAGTAATAAAGTCGAGAAATGGAATTTTATTAATTGGCACATTATAACTTGCCCTAATGTTTTGATCAAATTGAGTTAACCTTCCACCTTTCCATAAATTATTATAAATAGTATCGCGCTTGGCCTGTTGGGTATCATCTATCCTTCCATTAGGTTCGTCAATTCTAGCATCTGCAATGGCATTATAATCCAAACGGATACTCTTAGTAAGCTGCCAACCCAAATCGTAAGTTCTACGCATGGTAAACAACTTATCGTAAAAAGCAGGTATAAAAATATTGCCACCACTGTTATCGTTTACCCTATTTATAGTTTCACCATAACGCCTATCAACCTGAGCTCTAAAACCCCAATTAGATGGCATAAAATTGATATTTATGTCTTTTATTAAACTTAAATGTTTTGATTTAATCAGTTTAGAAAAAGGCTCAAATGGTTTATTGGTAAAAGTATAATTATAGGAAAGAACTGTTTGATAAATTTGCAATAAATAACTTTCGTACTGTTGATTACGCCTAAAAGTTTCGTTAAATGAATAAGTAGCTGAAAAATTTTCTATATCCCAAGGATGCGCTTTTTTACTTCCAACCCTGTTTTTACGAACATTGGTAAAATTAAAAGCGCGCTGAGAAGTGTAATCATCGGTGGCCCTTGAAATAAAAGTTTTTCGTTCTTGATTAGTTGTTTGGTCGAGTTCCTTTTGCAGCCTAGTATCTGGATTTAAAGGATTATAATAAGGGCGAATAATGGTATTGCCATAAGAAAAGAAAAAAGGAATAGATAAACCTGATTTTGTAGGAAAAAACTTACCTAATTCAAAATTAGTAGTCACATCATAACGGTAAGTATCGTCAAGTGCACGTTGTTGCAATTTTTTATCAACCCCACCCCATCCATTTGTAATAATACTACCTGTTAACTGCACATTACCTAAATCGGCTAGTTTAGCTTGCAATCTTCCATTTGCAGCCCAACCACCGCGGGTGTTAAATTCGGTCATTCTTAATTCATTGAACCAAACCTCACCGCAAATTGGTAAACCATTATCGGTGGTACTTCCGTTTTCTTTTTTAGGATTTCGAATTCCCAACATAAATACACGCGATTGACTAAAATCGGGCATACCGACTACGGTTATTTTTGCTCCATTTTTTTGAACAGAATATGGCAACGTAAAAGCCCAATTTGCATTATTTCTTGCAATTTTTGCATCCACTAAATCTTCTAAAGTAATAACCATTTCATTGGCCCAAATACTTGCAGCATCGGAGGCTCCAGGTAAAGTTAAATTTAAAGGTATTTCATATTCGTAATAGTTATTTACCATGTCGGTACCAAAACGAATAAATGCACGTAAATCTCCACTTTTCGATTGAGCACTTTCAGCATGAACAAACATTCGTAATTTGGCATACTGGCGCATATCAGTGGTAGCATTTTTAAAGGCAGCTCTTGCATCTCCATCTTTTAAATTACAAACTAGTAACGAAAGAGATTGCTCATTTTGCCTTACTGATGCTGGTGAACTAAAATCTATTTGCCTATCAATTCCGGGAGGAGTGGTATAAGCAATGGGTGTTCTATTGGAATTTTTCTCCACATTAACCGTAGATACTACAAACTGGGTATTATCAGTAGGATCAACAGGTTTGTGCTCCCCTCCTACTTCTAAATTTCCTACATATTTTCTCCAATCAGCTCTTACCAATTGCAAGTAACCAAAACGCAAAACAGTACTATCTTTAAACCCTCGCATAAACATACGCATAAAACGAACTGATTTAAAATCGGTGATGTCGCCTACTTGTTTTTGGAACTCACGTACAGGAATTTTTAATTGATACCAAGTTTCTTCACGTTCATCTAAGTTAGCAAATTTAACTACACTGCGAACACTATCAGTTACATAGTTTCTTCCTATTACAAATTTATCTTTTGCTATGTCAATTTTATATTGAAAATAAGCTTCAATATCGTTGGTAGTAAAATCTTTGTTAATATCTTCCACATCAGGTTGGTTGGTAGCAGCAGTTGGATAGGCTGTTTCTCTACCCTGACCAATAACTGGAGAATTACCTTGTGTTTGGTTAAAATCCTTGTAACGATCTAAAACCCCTAATTGAGCTCCATCAAAATCACCTCCTAAATAATAGTGATAATTATCTCCTGATGGATCTTCGGCAGCTCTGGTATAGGCTGTAGAAGTAGGACCAAACTTTGTAGAAATTTGTCTTAAATAAACTGAATCAAAATATTGTCTTTCTGTGGCATCATCAAGTCCATCCAAACCCACATCTTGAATTAACCTTCGGCCTGCATCAGCATCAAAAGCATAGTTAATAACAGGATTTTTAGGAACACGACCCCAAACAGTATTGTCGGTAAATTGCGCTACCGATAAGCTATCAGCTTCTTTAGCTAAACCATTTTCTGCTGCTCTTCTATTGTCTCGTAAAATATCCTCACTCACATTTCCAAGATTAATGTATAACTGACCTTGATCGGTACTTAACGGATTGTCTTCATAAGGATTTTGTAACCAAATTTCAATATAATCAATATTCGATTGTTCAAAATCATTTTGGTCAATTTTACGCATTACCCCACCCCAATTGCTTTGTGGATTATCTAATCTTCCATTGGGTAATAAATCCTTGGTGTTATAGTTATATGGTCCACGCTCATTTGGATAAAAAGACAAATCGAAAGTAGGTAATGTGTTAGGTAATCCTGGTTGGATTTGCTTGCCTTTAAAAATATCATTTACCAAAACTTGACGCACATTGTGTCTTGAAATCGTAGCCGGATTATCTTTAATATGCTGAGGCATAAATGGATCGTTGGTATTATGAAAACTAGTAGAAATCATATACCACGCTAGCTTTGCGCGTTTAGTTCCAGTTTGCAAAGAATTGAACACATTTCCTTCTGGAAATAAATCTGGCTGACCTTGTGGAGTACTTGCTAAAAACCAATTATTTTGTGTTTTTAAATCAAAAGGAATTTCAGAATTTTCGAAATTATCGATATAACCTGTACCGCCTTGGCTTAGCGCACTATTTATGCCCGGAATTAATTGCGCATACTCCCCATTAAAGGCTATTGATGAAGGTGCTTTGGTAGAAATAAATGGTAGTTTATCAACCATTTTGGTTAAAAATCTAGAATCGCGTTTATAAGATCCATCAATACCAACTACTAAATTTGAAATAGGTTCTTCGCCCACATTAACAATGCGTGTTAACGGTTTTTCGTTCATATAAATGAAAGTGGAACCCAATAAAAAATCTTTATGTACTTTATAATCTAACCTAGTTCCAACCAAAGTACGCTGCTGAACATTAAATAAACTATTGCCCTCGCTAGTAACTTTAATTGCAGCACCTGAATTTAACAAAGCTGTGTTTACAATTCTAACCCTTCCTAAACTGTAATCAACAGTATAATCCACATTTTCAGTTAATGGAGCTCCATTTGCTGTTACCCTAACAGAACCAGGTTGTAAATTAGTGGAACCAACAGAAATTTCGCTATTAGACTGACCTTGATAAGTTCCTCTTAAAAAGAATTTATCAAATTGAGGCAATTGAATGGCTGCAAATCTAGTACTATCATAAAGTGCAGAGTAGCAATAATAATCGGCTAGGGTTGGATTATTTACAAATTTACTTTTTAAAAATTTACCAAATGGTTCAACCGAAGGTAAAATAATTCGGCCTGTTTGCGAAAGCACCGTAACCCCTTCTACATAATCAAAAACACCATCTTGAACTCGCTCTTGCTGCAAGTTCATTTTATCTAAATTAAACACGTTAAGCAAAGCCTTATCGTTAATTAGCGGCTCATTTTTTACAGGTAAATAATTTAAATCTGCTCCCGAAGGATCATCGGCATAAACTATATTTAATTTAAAATTAGTTGGCTGAATTCCAAATGAACCTAATGAGTAAACATTTTTCATCATCAACTTCCAAGTAGGCAAATCGGGGCGCTGCGATGGTCCTTTTAACATTTTTAAGAAAAGCACATTTGGTGTAGCAGGATTTGGCGCTTTATCAGCACTAAATTCACCCACTTGAAAATCAATACCACCAACGTTTCCTGAAAATGCTACCATTAGCACATCATCGTTATTAAGCGCTTGATTTAACGATATAAAACCCAAACGAGGGTTAAACGTGTATTCACTTTGATTTAACTGACGAGCCTGACCAACCAACATGTATTGGCTTAATGGCTTTAAACCCGTTACCGATTCATCACCATAAATTTGATTTAAAACACTTTTTGATTCACTTAAATTTTTAGCAGCAGTTTGGTTAGTAATTGGTCCAGAGGTGGTGGCTAAATTTCCTCTACCACGCAAGTAACCCCAAATACCATTTACTTGGTTACCCAAAGCAGTGTCTTGCGGATTTGAATTTACAGTCCAATATTTATTAATACGTTGACTTGCTTCGCCTAAATCGGCCAAACCCAACACATCGCGCGTATTATCAAAAGCATTGGTTCTATTAGTAACCCAAACCTCTATACGAGTAATATTTACACGGCTATTTATAATTGGCAAATTGCCAACGGCATTATCAAAATTCTCATAGAAATATTGTGATAAAAAGAAGTGACGATTCATATCGTAACTACTTGACTGAATATCGAATTTGGTGTTAGTGGCACCACCTTGTAATTCAGTTTCTGTACTTCTTCCTCTTTGTTGCGAAACTACTGCTGTGGCTGTAAGCCTACCAAACTGCATGGTAGTTTTTACTCCAAATAAACTTTGACTTCCTTGAATTAATGAAGAATTTAAAGGCAATCCAACGTTTCCTAATTCAATTTTTTTAATGATATCATCTTCTTTACCGGCATAATCCAATTTCATTTGATTTTCGAACTCAAAGGTAGCTTCGGTATCGTAATTCATGTTTACTTTTACTTTATCGCCAACAGAACCCGAAACATTTAACTGAATTTTTTGCTGAAAATCAAATTGCGAAGTACTTTGCTGACGCAATGAGAATGCAGGATTACGTACTTCATTACCTCTATATGAAAATATTAATTCAGCGTTTCCTCTTGGTCTAATATCAATGACTGAGCTGCCAAAAATTTTATCAAACACTTTACCTGGCAACACAATTGGCGGAATTAATCCACTTCCTTTTGTGAAATTATTGGCTTGGCTTCGTTGGTTAAAGTATTGTTTATTAGCCTTTTTGTTTTCGTTGGCTAATCTTTCTTTAAACGATTCACTTGCTGGCAATTTGGTATTATAATCACCAACTTTAGAACTATAATTATATTGATTTTTTTCTTTATCTAGCTCATAACTAGTTTTTATATTTGGTGGATCATTTAAATCAAATGGATTTTTTGAACCATCGGTTTCCCAAGGTTTTTTATCTTTAATTGGAAAAGGCATTTTTACCTTTTTGGTGGTGCTATCGGCTTTAAAAGTGCTATCTGGTGGAGTTTGAACGTACTTCTCTCTAGCCCGTGAGGTGCGATTACGCGTACCACGAACATTGGCGGTAGAAACCAACCCAAGAGTCATACTGCCTAAAATGGCAAAAAGACTTAAATTAGAAATAGATAGTTTTGGTATTTTACTTAACACTGTAAAGTTTATCCATATATGCTTATTAGCTGTGTTTTTAAAGTTATATTTTAAAATTATTTATACTAAATTACAGTTGTTTTAACGATTGTTTTACTAATTGTTCTACACTAAATTCAGGGTTTGATTGGCGAATTTTAACCAATACTTTTTCGGCTTCGGCCTTTGCAAAACCTAAACTTATTAATGCAGATAATGCTTGCTCCACCATGCCGCTTCGAACGCCTGAAGAAGTATTTTGAGGATCGGAAAGATTAATCAATTTCACCTTATCTTGTAAATCAATTACTAAACGTTGAGCTGTTTTTGGCCCAATTCCTTTAATAGATTTTAGTAATGTCCAATTACCTGAACTGATGGCATGTTTAATTTCGGCTGGTTTTAACGATGATAAAATCATACGAGCGGTATTAGTTCCTACTCCATTTACCGAAATTAATTGCAAAAACAATTGTTTCTCCTCCTCCTCTGCAAATCCATACAAAATGTGAGCATCTTCCTTTACACTTAAATGCGTTAATAATTTCACTTCCGTTAATGTACTAATTTGCTCAAAAGTGTTCAATGAAATTTGTATTCCATATCCTACTCCATTGCAATCAATTACTATGTATGCGGGTGTTTTTTCGGTTATTTTACCTTGAATATGTGCTATCACTAAATTTCTTTTTCAATAAGGGTGCTAAAATATAAAATGTTTTTAATTTTGTTGAGTAAATAATTTATTATATGTATCTAATTATCAAACATTTTATTCTTTTTGCATTTTTTATGGTTTGTTTTAAAACATCATACGCCCAAAAGCAAACGATAAAAGTACGAGAATATTATGAAAATGGGGTAATAAAAATGAAGGGTAAACTAAAAAATGACACAAAATGTGGCATTTGGTTTTATTATGCCAATAATGGCAAACTAATTTTAAAGGAAGTATGGCGAAAAGGGGTACTAAAATATTCAACCCGATTTAATGAACAACAAAAAGCCTATGAAATTGTATTTCCTGACGGAAGCACCAGAAAACTAAGAACTTGTGGCTGCTAATAACTTATTTATTTACTCACAATATTATTAAACAACTCCGATACATTTAAAAGCGAATTGCTTTCCAATTCTTCCATTTGTTGTTCTATTTTATCTTGCTCAGTTTCTGGTTCGGCCACATAATGGTGTAATTGCCACATACCCGCATGGTATTCTAAAGCCGTTAAATTTTCTACCCAATCGCCACTGTTTAGGTAAGTTACCGTACCTAAATTAGTAGTTACTGTTTTGATACTTGGCTGATGGATATGGCCACAAACTACATAATCATACTTTTTTTCAATGGCTAATTGAATGGTGGTTTCTTCAAAATCGTCAATAAATTTAATAGCACTTTTTACTCCTTGTTTTACTTTTTTTGAAAACGATAAACGGCCACGACCTAATATTTTTTCAGAAATAAAATTAACCATGCTGTTTAAAACAATCAATAAATCGTAACCAACTCCTCCAAGTTTAGCTAGCCATTTACTATGCTTCATACTAATATCAAATACATCGCCATGAAAAAACCAAGCTTTTTTACCATCAAGTTCTAATACTAACTTATTTAAAACCTGTAAATTACCTAAGTTAAAATCAGTAAATCTGCGCAACATTTCATCATGATTACCTGTTAAATAGTAAATTTTAGTACCGTTGCTCAGCATTTTAAAAATACGTTGAACCACCTTCATGTGGCTTTGAGGCCAATAATGTTTACTAAATTGCCAAATATCAATAATATCGCCATTTAACACCAAAATTTCAGGGTCGATTGATTTTAAATACTTATTTACAGCTTTGGCCTGGCAGCCATAAGTTCCTAAGTGAATATCAGAAATAACAGCTAGTTTAATTTTACGTTTACTCATGGTAAAAAGTTTTACAAACTTCTGCTATTTTTATGGTTTCAAAATAATGTAATTGTTAAGTAATTAATTACTTAACATTATGTTTAACATTACTTAAAATCTGGTTTTTTTTATAACTAAATTCTACTATCCGTACAGTTAGCAAAGCGCTGTATGGATTTGTAATGAAATGTAATATCTCAAAGTTACAAACTCTTTTTTCAATTATTAATTCGTAGTCTCCTTTGCTATGTCTAAGCGCACAAGACTACTAACAGTATGGGGCAAGCACACAAGACTAGGAATAGTAGATTAATATCGACCTCAGGCAAAGTGCTCCTTTATTTAAATTCTTATTTCGACTTGAAACAAAACATAAACAATAGGTATTAGAAATGACGGTATAAAATAATATGCAAAAAGTTTTTTATTATATGATTCCTTATAACGCAGTATGATTTTTTTATATTTATTATCTTTATATATCAAAACATGATTTATAACCATAATTGGTATGATAAAATAGAGAATGAAATTTATAAGAAAGTTAAATTTTCGTTGGAACAAAAATGGTATAACAAAGACATCGAGAATATTTGGAAAAAAATGATTATTTATTAATATAAATACCATTAATAAATTACATGATATACCAAAAGCAATGTAATAATTAGATAGAAATTTCCATACAGAACTCATTATTCCATTATTTTGTGCTGTATAAATGGAACTAACCAAAAGTTTATAATAAAAATTTTTCATTTTATAGTATCATTAATAAGTGTAACAGTAGAATAAGTTAATGCAATAGCACCTATTGTCCAACCAATTGGATTTGTACCTAAAAAAACAAAAGCAACTATAGCTGCCGAATTAACAGTTAAATCTGAAATATCTCGTGTATTTGCATAACCCTTATCGTATATTTCATATGCTTTCAATCCAATAGAAAGACTATTTCCAACTGCACCAAAAACTTTTAACGAATTTAATAAATTTGCTCCTGTCTTGCCTAATGTATTAGTTATTCTCCAAGCTTGTTGAGTTGACCTTAAAGTATGGAAACTATAAGAGTTTGAAGCAGATTTGAAATTTCCCGCTGGTTCGGATTTGTAATCCGAATCAACTATTAAAAGGATTTGAAATCCGTTTTTTACCATGCTAGTAATTTAGAAAATATATTGAGATTAAAGTTATTTTACGCATTTCAAATGCTTATATTATAAAGTGCGGTTTGCAAAACCGCACTGGATGGTAGAAGCGGCAAAGCCGCTGGTTCGGATTTGTAATCCGAACCATTTACTATAAGGATTTGTAATCCGCTTTTTACCATGCTATTCATTTAGCAAATATATTGAGGTTAATG
>JBGSBN010000007.1:0-36062 GCA_041730515.1 Methylacidiphilales bacterium
TTTAGATGAATATAGTTATAGACTTAACAGATCACAAAGCAAGGAAACCATATTTGACAACCTAATTAATAGAATTGTCAAAGCTAAATACTTGGGATACAGGCAAATTATAATAAGTAGCTAGGTGAGTATCTCTATAAAGATTATCTTTTAAATGAAAATGGAACGGATATTTTGAATACTAATAAAGTTAATGAGTTTCTTAATAACGGTCATAAACCTCAAATAGATTTTAAAAATACTATTTCAAGTATAATTAGTCATGAAATCGGTCATGATTTAGATATTGATCATAGTAAAGAAGGTGTAGGATCTAGGGATAATAGAGGCTCAAATAGTAACGTAACCAATGATGAAGTGGGAGCTATGGTTCATACAGCATTTGAAAACAATAAAATTAATAAATAAAGAGAAAAACTGATGAAGAATTTTAAAACAAAATTGATTTATATATTTTTATTAAACAATTTATTTCTTAATGCATTTTGTCAAAATGTTGAAACAAAATGTTGCAACAAATTATATATATATTGTTTACTTGATGACAATGCTTATGAAAGTAAGGGCAAGGGTTCAAATGAATCTAAAATGTATGTATGTAAACATTTATACATTTTAGGAGATACGTTCAATCAACTAGAAACAGAAAAATTAATTAAAAAAATTTCTTCTAAAGTTGCAAGAATTGTGTTCAATTCTGGAAATAATTTTAAAATTCAAAAAATTGCATATGATAATTCAAAAAAACTAGGATATTCAATATTAGATTTAAATTTGCATTGTAATAACTTATTTTTGAACAAGTGTAAGTTTGAATGTATTAAAAAATTCAAAGGAAAAGGTAAGTTTAATATAGATAAGGATTACAAAATTGTAAAACTATATTTGAATGACTTTTGATAAGGGGGTCTAGCTAGTTTAATGCCTGTTCGATATACCAAAACTAAAAGCCGATGCCTAGCTAGCGCAAGAGAAAACCTGCAACGCTTGTGCACGTCTTTGACGTGTTCCAAGCATCAAAAGGAAAATGCCAAACCAACCGCTTTAGCCAAAAACTAAAGCGGTTTGGCTTTGAAAAGAATGAATAAGGCTATACAAGTTTACCAATAAGCAAGCGTGGTTTAAATTGGAAAATGCGCATTCAATGTGTTAATTGCTTGTTCCATATTGGGCAATTGGTATTTTAAAGTAGCTGAAGGCCTTTTGTGTCCAGCTAATAATTGTACATCCTCTACTGGTATTTGGTATGTATTAAGCCAATTGGCTATTACACTTTGCCTAATGGTTTGTATATTTAGCTTTCTATCAGGAAACAAATACCTAAAAGTTTCTACCAAATATTGTACATCATCCGCTTTTATTGCTTTACCTAATTTATTTAATAGTAAAAAATTGGTTTCACTTCTTTGCAATTTTGTTCTGCATAAGCGCATGTATTTATCCAGTAAAACAATTTGGTTTGGCTTTAAGTTTAAAATTCGCCTGTTTACCGTTACACTACCTTTAATGCTGATACTTGCTTCATCCAAGTTTAAATCAGTTAACTTTAATTGGGTAATCTCCGAAAGGGTTAAACCTTGATAGATTAATAATGAAATTACTAACTTATTTCTGTATTTTAGTACTGCATACCTTTCTTCTCGTTTTAGTAGCAATTGTAATTCTTGAATGGTAAATAAATCACTATGAATTACGTGTTTGTTTTTCTTTTTTATGCAAATGGTTCGGCATGGATGGTGGTAAATTACACCTATATGTAGTAAATAGTCATAGTACTTTTTTATTCCAGCTTGCAATAAAATAATTCCTGAACGGTTATTCAATAATCGCTGTTTAAAATAATCCATTATGGCTTTATAATCGTATTGCCAAGCATCTGGATGTTGATTTAGGTATCTTTTAATTATGAATAAATAGCTTTTTATACTATTTTGAGTGTGTTTTTGAAGCCTTAAATATGCTTTTAGAGTAAGTCGCTACATGTTCTAACTAAAAGCTCTTAAAATGGCTGATTTTCGTTTTCGTTTGATGGCATACAAATTTGTGGTATCAATACTGCTATGTCCTAAATAGGTTTGTACAAATGTAATAGCAGCTCCATTATCGATTAAATGCACTGCTATGCTATGCCTCAAACAATGTAATGTAATGTTTTTACCAATCAGTTCATGGTTGTTGGTATTTAAAATAATTGTTTTTAGGGTTTGGTTAATTTTATTGCCTCGCATTCGGCTACCATTGGAGCTAATAAATAAAGGCAATTGCTTAAAATTGGTCTGTTCAAAATTGTTTTGATGAAACTTTAAGTACTTTTTAAAATGAAGTGTCACTTTATCGGAAAGGGGAATTAGCCTTGTTTTTCCGCCTTTGGCTACCCTTACTAAAAGTGTTTTATTTTTTAAATCAATATCGCTTACATTTAAGTTCACTATTTCATTTCTGCGCAATCCGCAGCCATAAGCGCAGCTAATAATTGCTTTCTTTTGAAGTGTTTTGGCTTTTTTATAAATCAACTTTATTTCATCTACAGTTACTATATTTCTTGGGTTATGGCCTGAAATTCTAAATTTAGGAATCCTAGCAGGTGAATAATCAATTTCTTTACAATCTAGCAAATAGTCAAAAAATAAGCGCAAGGCAAGCATTTGATGGTTAATACTTGATGCGCTTAAAATTCCTTTGGTTCGTAACTTTGGCCTATTGCTTATGTATTGAAAATATTGGCCAATATGGTGTTGGTTTACATCTTTAACTGAACTTAAATTGTTAGTTTCTAAAAAATGTAAAAATTCTTTGATGTTAGATGCATAGGCGGTTTCTTTTCCATTACCATATCCAATGGTTTTAATCCATTCATCAAATTGCAAATGCCAATAAATATAATGGGCATTGGTTAATACTATATGTTTCATTTTGTGTTTGTTTAAGCCACAAAATTGATTTTTTTAGTAGTGAAAATAAAACCGCTTTAGTTTTTAGCTAAAGCGGTTGATTTTTAAGCAAGAGTTGCAAACTCTTTTTCATTTTAAATCCGCAGTACCCTCGGTATTGCCTTGCTTCATACTACGGATAGTGGGGTGATTTTATAAGTAGCGTACAATAATATTACTAATAACAAAACTTTTTTCTATAACTTTTTGAACTCGGTATCTTGTTTTGTCTAAACTCTGCTTTTAAATAATTTTCAACACTTCCTCCATTCTCATGAGCTTTTAATAAATAGAACATTGCCATATTGTAATTACATGAATCAAACTTTATTTTTTTATTTCTTAATGAAAATATATGATATAAATCGAAATAAGCTTCTTTATAATGATATAAAGTAGCCATTTGATACGCATAAAAATAAAATTCATTTGTTTTATTCATTTGGAAATAATAATATCCTTTTAGTTTCCAATAGGCATTTGTATCACCATAAATTATAGCCTTTTTTGCTAAGCTATCCGTTTCACGATCTAAGTAATTTGAGTAAATTCTAACAACTTCAATTTGCGGTTGAGTAGGTTTATCATTATTTACACATGCAGATAATAATAAAATATTGCTATATAAAAAAATATTTTTCATGTAATCGATTTATATGTTTTATTAGTTTAAATTAATTGGTTTCTTAATTGGTTCAACTTCTTTATCTTTTCTAAAAATAGAATAAAAGCCAGTTCCTTTGTACCTTTTAAATTTTCCATTTTCATCTAATGAATTATCGTCATCATTAGTTCTTACGTAATTATCCCAAACACTTATAAATCCATTAGGAGCCACAACTGTAACATTGGAATTATAATCGGCAATTTTCTGAGCAATTGGATTATCTCCATCTCCAGTATGACAGCTCTGTAAAATGATAGTTATTTTTTTACCCTTTTCTAAAGCATTCTTAAACTCTGGGCAGGCTGCTGCAAATTCGCTATAAATTTCTGGCACTTCTTGTTCAAAATATTGATTGTCCTTTCCTATACCTCTTCCAGTTTTTGTTCCATCTGGTTTAGTAACTTTTGGTTTACCAATTTGTATTCCCTTTTCAGATCCATGTAAAGTAAAAACAAAAACATCATCATCATATCTTTTTTTATAATCTCCAGCTGCTTTTAATTTAGTGGGCCATTTCTCTAATGAGCCATAAAGACTAGTCCGAATGGTATCTCCTTCTGGGTCTTTAAAAAATATTGGATTATTGGCGAAACATACATACTCACTTATAAAGTGATTTGGTTTAGGATCTCTGTTAAATCTTCTACCTAACCTTGTATCATACTCCCAAAACTCAGCAGTCATTGTATTTCCTACACCTGAAACTTCATCACCTTTCTCTTGCCCATTGAAGGCGAAGCCACAACCCACCTCAATCCCGACACATCGGGAACGCAAACCCTTTACAGGCTTACTGTAAAGGTAGTTTTTTGTGTTATAAAAATGAAAATTGGTTAAGTGCATTTTATACTTCAAATATACCAAAACAATAAAGGTTTTTATTACCTTTATTAGTTTTGGTAATGCAGCAGCATTTTTTACATAAAAAAACCGCTTTAGTTTTTGGCTAAAGCGGTTGGGTTGGCATTTTCCTTTTGTTACTTGGAACACGTCATATTCCGAAAGCTTTCGGAAGTGCACAAGCGTTGCAGATTTTTAATTTGCGCTAGCTAGGATTTGTTAATATATAAAATGTATCTAAATCATATAGTTTATTATATTTATTGGGGTCAATTGATTGAATTATTCCATATATATTGATAGGAAAAGAATCCTTTATGGGCTTAGTGTTGATTGAAGAAGTAATAAAAACTGAAATATTATCAACAGTATCGAAACCAATAAAACTAATATTTTCAAAGGACCAATGATTATTATATCCAATATTATTTTTACTAAAATCACCTTTAATTCGTAATACTAAATGATAGTTAATAGGTTTGTAATCGTCTTTGAGTTTATAATCATTTTCTAAATCAGAAAATAAGAAATTATACTCACACCAAGCATCAATAATATCTAAGTTTATCGAATCATTAATTTTTACTTTCTTAGGGTAACAATTTTTTATAAAAACGCCAAGTTGTTTTGAATCCTCTTTACTTATAATATTATTTACACAAACTGCACTATCTTGGTCATTTTCATGAAAATGACAAGAAGCTAAAAAAATTAAAATAATTATTAAATTGTATTTAGTCATATAATTATCTTACTAAACTTGTATTATCACAAGGGTTTGTGATTGGAGAAGCTGTTTTTATATATAAATCTTTTAAACTTACTTTTTTCATTGGTGCATACCATACATACCCATTTGGATTTTGCTGTTTGATACGACTGTAAATCATATTTGGTGTTTTGCTTGAAGCAAGTTTAAACCAAGGCATTGACATTCTTCCACTATAACGAAGATCCCCATTATTAAAGCCTGCTTCATCTAGACCACTTTGAACCATTTTAGCACACATTGAACCAAGCAAAAAATAATCTTTTAATTTATATTTTTTTTCATCCTTCCAAAGCTCTTTTTTTACACCATTTTCGGCAAGTCTATCTTCCGCACTTGTCATTGGTATTACAAAGCCTTCAGTATATTCTCTTTCTCCTGTTTCTTTATTTTTTGGATTATAATCATCATCGTTAAAAAACTCTTCTGGGCTATTAAAAACCTTAGTTCCTAAATTTGGTTTTTTAAAGTATTTTGAAGTAGGGCCATAAATACCTGCACCATAAGGAGTGCCATTTTTTGACCAAAGAGCCCATTTTCCTTCTTTATTTTGAATTAATAAAGCCAAATGCCCAGCACCTCCAGCACCTTTGGGAGCACTTATAACAATAGCAGTATCTCCATTTATGTCGCTTAGCCAAATAGGATTATTAGCAAAACATGCATATAAACTTAATCCTGTAATAGGTTTAGGATCCACATTCCACCTTCTTCCCAATCTGCTATCATATTCCCAATGTTCAGCAGTCATTGTATTTCCTGCACCAGAAACCTCATCATCTTTTTCTTGCCCATTAAAGGCGAAGCCATAACCAACCCCATAACTTTGTAAACCCTTTATAGGCTTGCTATAAAGGTAGTTTTTATTATTATAAAAATGAAAACTGGTTAAAAGCATTTTATACTTCAAATATACCAAAACAATAAAAGTTTTTGTTTTTATTAAGTAAGAGTTATAAACTCTTTTTCATTTAAAATCCGTAGTACCCCTTCAATTGCTTTGCTGCATACTACGGATAGTGGGAGACATTGGTATTTAGCCTCATAGGTACTGCCTATTTGTGCCTTTCCCTTTACATTCAATCAGGACTTCCCGAGTTCCGAATAAAAGCCTGTATAAGATTCACGCCCACTTTATGACGTCTGTCCCATAGCCAATAAACAAGTGCTCGCTATGGTCTTCATTTATTTGCACGAAAATAAACTTTCGACAGTTTTTAAGCTCTTTCATCACTTCTTCGAGGGTTCACTTTCGTTCGTCTCTCTTATACCTACCTGACATATCTTGTATGCCTTTTCCTCTTTCCGTTCAATACCTTATTATTACTAACAAAGCACCGAGAGGTGGTTTGAAACCTCCACTTGTATGGCGATTTCGGAAGGCCTTCTTCCATCTTTTATTCGACATTTATTCCATAAAGGCAACTCACTTTTTGGAATAATTCACGGCACACCGTGCACTAGCTAGGCACTAGCGTTGGAAAGTTGGCTAACTGCGTTACTTATTTTAATTTAATAAAATAAACTTTATTACAAATAACAATGTCTTCATTATGTGCAGATCCATAGGACGCAACCCATATCTTTTTATTATGACTATATTCTTTATCAAAACATGTTAAATTAGTATTGTTTATTTGGACTGTAATAATATATTTATTTTTTTTATCAAGATATCTAAAAAAATCATCTATTTCAAACTTTTTTCCAGTGTAAAAAATTTCAATTTTAGAGTATTCATTATAATGAATTTTAACGTAACTTGAAGCATTATCTAGTTTTATTTTAGTGTTCGAATCGCAAACAAAATAACATTCATAATTATTTATGGTATCACCATTAACAATCAAAACAGAACGCCCTAATTCAATATAGTTAAATTTTTCGGGATTACTAATAAGCTTTATTTTAAAATTAACCAAGCATGTAATCATTAACAATAATAGTAATATTTTATTTTTTATATTCATTTCTAATTTGGTTACCAATTTTATTAGGATCTTTCTCTACTGAACCGTGAAATAATTTCCCGTCAGGATCATTTTTCTTATCCATAGACATCTTTAAGTTTTTCTCTGTAGCGTGTTCTATTTCATGGCCAGCGGTAGCTGCAATATTTTGATTAAGCGTATAATTAGATTGTGTCGAGCCCTCCGTATTCATTTGTTTTTTAATTGTTCCTACATAAACTATATGGGTAATAGTGGCCTTTTCATCAATTTTAAATTTTCCGTCAGGACCTTTTATATATATATAACTGGTCCATCCCATATTAGTACCTTTAGTTCTTCCATCCTCAACTCTATGATCGTCAGTATTCAAACCGTTATTTAATTCAAATGCTTCTTTGTATTTTGAATCTCTAGCCTTTTCAATTTGTTCTGTACCAGTCTTGGTTTTTCCTAGTTCGGTAAATATTACTCCTGCATTTGCGTTAAATTGTTCCTTAACCTCTTTTGTAGTGCCTTTAGCAAATTCATATATGATTTCTTTTATTGTTCCATCATCATTTTTGGTTATGGTAACTTTTACTTCTTTCCCTTTCGAGTCAACAATTTTTTTTCCATCAGGGTCAACAAAAACCATGGGATTATTAGCACAATAGTTAAATGGGCTAAAAAATGGATATTTACTCATCAATGGGTCAACAGCTAACCACCTACCTAACCTTGAGTCATAAATTCTTGCACCAAAATCATAGGCATTCCCTTCACCGTAAGTTTCGTTATCTTTTTCCTTACCATTAAAGGCGAAGCGGTAACCCAACTCATAACCACGCAAACCCTTTATAGGCTTGCTATAAAAGTAGTTTTTGGGGTTATAAAAATGAAAATTGGTTAAGTGCATTTTGTGCTTCAAATATACCAAAACAATAAAGGTTTTTACTACCTATATTAGTTCTGGTTATGCCGCATCATTTTTTATAAAATTATAAGCGGTATAAAGCAGTTTTTTTATAAAAAAACCGCTTTAGTTTTTGGCTAAAGCGGTTTGGGTTGGTAGTTTCCTCTTATTGCTTGGAACACTCTAAATGCGTGCACAACCCTTGCTCGGTTTGCTCGTGCGCTAGCTAGGCTAGCTAGGGTAAACATTTTTCTGTTAATATTTCAATATTTTCTCTTAAATTGTTTGGTAAATCAAGCATACTTCTACTTGTTTCTCTAGAGTAAGAAGAATTAATGTGTATTATCCAAGATGTATCTTGCTTAAGAGTATAAAGTTCATTCGCTTTTAGTTCAAGAACATCTAAATATTTACATAATTTATTATTAGAGCAATAACTCGAAACCGAATTTATTGTTTTAATGTCATTACTATTCAAAAGATGATGAATTAAAATATCAAACTTATTGGTAGATAAGAGATAGTCATACATTTTAAGCGCCTCATGTTGTCCATCACTTAGAGACAAGACATATCTATATGGATTACTTAACCTAAACGTTGTTAGTGTAATTAATAAAAATACCATGCTTAATGAAATAATTATAATCATCCTAGGCCATTTTTTTTGTTTTGTCATTTTATCTACCTTTAGTTTTTTTAGGTGTAGGTGAAGTTTTAATAGGTGAAGGAGCAGATTTCTTGGGTGAAGGTTCAGTTTTCTTAGGTACTTCTTTTTTTGAACTTCCATAAGTTATATTTGGAGTATTCTCACTTTCTCCAGTAGTTTCTAATTGAAGATTTCCTTTGCTATTATTTTTTATGTTTACGTTTCCTTCATTTATTTCATCAGGGTCCGGGTCAAAACCAGCTCCATTTTGCAATGCTGCGTCCATCAAAGGTGAACCTAATTTTATCTCACCTTGACCATTGGGTACTAAATTAGTATTTTTGTTTGTATAAATTTTTCCCTTATCATCTTCAAATTTTTGACCATCTTGAATCTTAATAAAATCAACATCATAGATACCAATATTATCAGCAATTACTTTTCCTGTTTTTACATCAACTATTCTACCATTGAACTCTTCGATAGTTACACCATCTCTTACAAATGTATTATAAGTTGCCTCAAATCGTTGTCCTGGCATAAGTGTTCTTGGAACTTGGTCACTTTCTATAGAAGTTTCTTTAGAGAATACACCCGCATCTCTTGTGGTTAAACTAGTCCCTATTATTACTATTGGTTTATTTGACTGATTAGTAACACTAAATCCACCATTAACGGCTTCCCCTCCAAAGTCTATGAAAACAATAGGATTATTTAATGCAAAATTATAAGGACTGTATTCAGGATAAAATTTATATTTTGGATCAATACTTAACCACCTGCCTAGCCTTGGGTCATAAATCCTTGCACCAAAATCGTAGGCATTTCCTTCTCCGTAAGTTTCGTTGTCCCTTTCCTTTCCATTGAAGGCGAAGCGGTAACCACTATTAGCCTCTACTTCTTCTAAAGTAAAGTTGGCTAATTGTATGCTTCCTGCTGGGTTGGTGGCTTCGTTAAATATTACATCGGTTTCGTATCCTGTGGCGGTAAAGGTATAGCTTGCATCGCCTGGAACTATATAGTTGGTTATACTCAGTAAATTGGTATTGGTATATTTATCTTTAATATACATGTATGGCCAACCACGTAAGTTTATTTTAAACATAACCCTATAGGTTTTGCCTGGTTCGGTACTAAAGGTTTTTTTCATACCTGCGTTTACAGCAGTTACGGTAGCCCTTATATTGCCAAATACATTGCTTAAAGTGGCATTGGTAGTAGCTACCCATCCATCGGTTCCTGTGGTAAAATTACTAGTGCTCAAGGTAGTTTTTACCAATACATTATCGGCCTTAAAGCTGCGGCCTGGCATCGGTGCACCAAACGGGCTGTAATCGTTTGCCGTTACTATTTCGGCTTGGTAACGGCCTGGGCCTACTTCTTTTACTATTAGGTTATCTATGCTAAAAGTTCCTGTACCTATGTTACCGAATTTAAACCTATAAGCCCCTTGCGGTGCAGTAAAGGTAAAACTTACGTGCCCACTACTGCTGCTATTGGTTATATTTTGTCTTAAGCCTCCGCCTGTGCTATTATAACTTGCATTGGTTTCAAACCATACTTGGCTTATGCCGCTGCCTATGGTAAGGTCAAAATCTACTTTAAATATTCTGCCCGCTTCGCCTTCAGTATTAAATAAAGTTCCTACTTGGGTGTTGGTTCCACTTACGTTTAGTTTATTGCCCGAAAGGCTCATGCTGGTATTAGGTGTAATAACTATTAAATTATTAAAACTGCCATTATAAAAATTAGCATTTACTAATTCTGTATTGCCGCAGTTGTATGTTTTTTATCGGTAACTACTACCAGTACATTGCCAAGGTGGTTGCTTAATTCATAATTTTTAGCACCACGTACTTGGCTATAGCTAGCATAATCAGGTATAGGAGGATTTTGTTCTACTAAGCTGTAAATTGGTGGCCCTCCAGTAGCACTTTGCGCATCGCTTTGGGTTAAGGTTTTACTAGCCACTAATACTTCGGCTTTGTAAATACCTAGCCTACTGCTACCATATATGTGCCATTCGTTCAGCATTAGTTTATAACGTATAAATTGCTATTTGGTAAAAACTCGTTCAGTATTTGATCGCTTATACTTTGTCCGAAATAAGCCCATATTTGGTTAAAATACAAGTTAATTCCATTGCTTGTATTATTGGTTGGGCAATTGGGTATGTATAAGCAACCATTAGTCTCTTGGGTATTAGTTACAGCTTCTTTATCAATTAAGGTAGCAAAATATACAAACGAATATGGTTGATTGTATTTATACCAATTAACCATAGCCGAAGTTCCCCCTGGGTAATAGGTTTGTGTTTTAATTAATAATACAAATGAATTGGCTGAATTCAATGCATTGATAATACTAAATGTTTTTGAAAAAATTTCTTAATTATGTATTGTATAGTGTTGTAGCATTATACACTCCTTGTTTTTTATTTATTCCTTACTTTATAGCTGAAAATATTTTATTTAATAGCTTATATATTAGCTATTATTGTTATATGAACTTATATTTGTACAATATATTAGCTATTATGGCAAAATTTGGTATAGATAAAAAACCGTTTGATGTACAAACAGAATTGGCACAAAAACATAAAGTGTTAAGAAAGCAACTTGGAATAACACAAAGTGAATTAGCTGCAAGGTCTGGTGTATCATTAGGTAGTATTAAGCGCTTTGAGCTTAGTGGACAAATCTCTTTAGAATCATTATTAAAAACGGTTCAAATATTGAATCGCATTAGTGATTTTGATTTAATTTTAAATCCAAATGATGATTTGAAGCAAATTGATAAACTTTTCAGCAATAGAACAAAGATTTAATAATGGAGCATGTAACAAAAATTTTTGTTTCAATTCAGTTCAATGAAAACGAAATTGAGTTAGGTGAATTAGTAAGTGATGGACGCAATATTTATTTCAAATATTATATAGACTTTATTAGTAAAGGAATAGAAATATCTCCATTAAAATTAAAACTAAGCAATGAAATATATAAAGCTGATACATTGCCTTTTGAAGGCTTATTTGGTGTATTTGCCGATTCATTACCTGATGGATGGGGGAAATTGTTGCTTGATAGATTCTTAACAGCTAAAGGAATTGATGTAAGTAATGTTACCATGCTTGATCGTTTGGCCTTCGTAGGAAGTAATGGCGTAGGAGCTTTAACTTATAAGCCAGAAATAAATGATGAAAAACAAAAACTATTTGGGTTTGAACTAGACGAAATTGCCATGGCATCAAATCAAATTCTTACAGGAGCTTCCTCAGAAATATTGGATAAACTATATTTATTAGGCGGTTCTTCTGGAGGAGCTAGGCCTAAAATTTTAGTTGGATACAATCCAAATACTGAACACTTAATTGGTTCGACTAAAAAATTACCAGTTGGCTATGAGCATTGGCTTATTAAATTTCCATCTTCTTCCGACTGGCAAGATATAGCAAATATTGAATATGCTTACTCTAAAATGGCAATAGACGCAGGTATTATAATGAGTGAATGTAAACTTTTTAAAGGAAAATCGGGTAAGGTTTACTTTGGTACTAAACGATTTGATAGAATTGGAAATAATCGATTACACATGCATTCAGCAGCAGGAATGATGCATGATAATTTTAGATTGAGTAATTTAGATTATGGTCATATTATGGATTGTGCATTTAAATTAGAACGAGATGTTCAGGCATATGAGAAAGTATTACGAATAGCAGCTTTTAATGTTTTTGCTCATAATAGAGATGACCATAGCAAAAACATTTCTTTTTTAATGGATGAATTTGGAAACTGGAAACTTGCTCCAGCTTATGATTTAACATTTTCAAGTTCATCACACGGTATGCACAGTACCATGGTAAGTGGAGAAAGCGCCAATCCAACTAAAAAACACCTAATGGAATTAGTTAGTTATTTCAAAATTAAAAATGGAGAAAAAATTATTAATCAGGTGCAAGCAATAATTCATAATTGGAAAATATATGCTAAACAATGCAAGGTAAGTACCTATTCTAAAAATAGAATAGAAAAAGTGATTGGTAAGAAATCATAGATAACAGGCTCATTTTTAGTGTTTAAAATAAACAGAATCAATAAATCTTTTCATATCCTCAATCAGTAATTCTAAGTTCGAACTTTTCCCTTGTCCTCCGCCAAGGAAGGTAACACAAGCCTAGCACTTTTATATTATTTGCTAAAATTACAGCCAGAGGTTTATCAATAAACTCACTAGCAAGATGCTAGAGAATGCGCTGGAATCCATTTAAATTCCTAATTCACAATGTAGAGACGTTGCACGCAACGTCTTTTTATTGAAGACGTAACATGTTACGTCTCTACAATTTCCCGCACAAGTATGTCAATAAATTTAGACTTATAGTATTTCTCTACTTCTAGCTGGGATTGCAAACTATCTGTAATACCAATTGCCCCATTTTTCAAATTCTTTAATTTTTTTTCGAAATATATATTTAACTGGATATCTCTTTTTTCGAAAATTTCCTTTTTCAATAACAGTATTATCAACTTGATAAATCCACTCTTTTTTGCATTTTAAGTAATATTTTATTTTACTTTTTTGCATTTTTTGCGGATAATAAACGGCAAAGAAAATAGTATAGTTTTCCTTAAAATAAAAAGAGTCATTTATTAATAAATTTATATTACCTGCCTTAACCCCACCATCTATCTCCCTGTTTTGTGAATAAATAAATTTAAAATGAACTATTGATATAATTATTAGTAAAATTATTTTAATTGAACTCATGTTTTTTTATGAGGTTGGTCCCTTCAGTCTCTGGTATCTTCCGGTTTTGTGTTAAATAGGTGTCCACCATTTTTATATCTACAATTATAAAATCAGCCAGAGGCTTGTCAATATATTCACTAGCAAGATGCTAGCGAATGCGGGCTCTCTGGTATCTTACGGGTTTGTGTTAAATTTGGGTCTCGCCATTTTACATAAATGCCACAACAAAATCAGCCAGAGGCTTGTCAATAATTCACTAGCAAGATGCTAGCGAATGCGGGTTAATCAGGATTGCCTGTTAAACGTTAGTAGAGACAAGGCATGCCTTGTCTTTACCTTTGCCAGCGGAAACATTTAAATTCCTAATTCCCAATGTAGGGACGTTGCACGAAACGTCTTTTTATTGAAGACGTAACATGTTACGTCTCTATAATTTCCTGCACAAGTTTGAATCAGTTATGTTATTTAGCCTGATTCTTTACATAATCAAAAATTAAACGTACGCCTACGCCTGTACCCATTTTTAAACGGTAGCTATCGTTACCCGAAATAAAAGCAGGTCCTGCAATATCAAAGTGCATCCAAGGATAATCCACAAATTTTTCTAAAAATTTACCTGCAGTAATGGCTCCACCTACTGGTCCGCCTATGTTTTTCATATCTGCTATGTCTGATTTAATTAATTTTCCATAATCATCCCAAAACGGAAACTCCACCAAACGTTCATGTGTATTGTTTCCGCTGTTTTTTAGCGCTGTTTTTTGGGTTTCGTCAGCTGTTCCCATACATACTATTCCGTATTGTCCAATTGCAGCAGCTGCTGCACCCGTAAGCGTAGCAAAATCTAACACCAATTCTGGCTTGTATTTTTTAGCATAAGTTAAGGCATCGGCCAAAATCATACGGCCTTCGGCATCGGTATTTAATACTTCTACTGTTTGTCCATCGTACATGGTAATTACATCGCCTGGTGTATAAGCATTTTCGCCCGGGCGGTTATCGGTAGCAGGTACCAACGCTATTACGTGGTAGTTTAATTTTGCTTTGGCAATGGCATAAATAGCACAAGCTACCGCAGCAGAACCTGCCATGTCGCATTTCATGGTATCCATGCTGTTAGGTGTAGGTTTTAGGCTTAATCCGCCTGTGTCGTAAACCACACCTTTACCTACCAAAACCAAAGGTTTTTTGTTTTTAGGTTTAGCTGGTTTGTACTCCATAATGGTAAAAGTAGGTGGTGTTTGGCTTCCTTTATTTACCGCCAAAAGTCCACCCATTTTTAGGCTTTCTATTTGTTTTTTGTTTAAAACCTCTACTTTAAATTCGGCTTTTTTGCCTAGTTTTTTAAACTCTATCGCAATGGTTTCTGCATCAATAATATTTTGTGGTTCGTTTACCAAATTACGTGCTTCGCAAACAGCTTCTACCAAAATATTGGTATGCTCCACAGCCGTTTTATTAAATTTAGCTCCTACTATGCTTATGGTTGTTAAGCTATTGGCTTTACCTTCGGTTAAATATTTTATAAATTGATAATTGCTTAAAGCAGCACCTTCGGCTATGGCCAATACTTGCGCTTCGGTAGCAGTGGTTTCAGCTATTTGAAGCGTATCGTACTTATGTGCATTAACGGCTGCACAAACTTTATTTCCTACATTTCTATAAGCCTCTAATATTTGAGTTTCGGTTTTCTTTTCAAACTCCTCTACCAATTGCACAAATACCAATCTTTCAAACTGATTGATGGTAATAAAGGTATCATCGGCTTTTATTTTTTTATCAATGTAAGATGCTTCGGCCTTTGAAAAACCAAGACTTGCCCATTTGGTTTTTTTGTTGGTTACCAATAATGTACTCAATTTTTCATTGTACTTGCTTAAAACAGTTATTTTAGTTGTCATTGTTTTTAATTTTTATTTGGTTCAAATATATTTTTTTAAAATGCGCTGCAATACTAATTTTATTCAGATTATTTAACTAAAAACCAATATCATTATAACTGCACGATTATTCTTTATTGCTGTTTTTGGATAACTATAAATGCGGAACCAACTTTGGTATAGCACTACCTCCCCATTCTACCACCGTAAATCCTTTCCTTCTCATATGCAATTTCGTTAAATCCTGACTGGGGAAAGTTATTGTTGAATTCAAAGGTTGTGTAACCATCATTACCCTGATAATTGTTTCAGGTTTTGGAGTAATTTCTAAAGTTGCTTGTTCTTCATATTGTTTCCCTGCAAAATGGATTAAATTATAAGGATTATTTTCCATGCGTGGCAACCAATACATAATAAATTCATTGGCTTCGCGTCTGTTTAAACCCAAATAGCATAATTTTTCTTCTAAAAAAGCAGCCGTTTCTTTTCCTGAAACCACAAAACCGTCTTTTGGAATAATTGGCTCTGTTGGTTTTCCTTCCCAAAACAAAGCATAGTATTCTAAGCCGTTTTCATTCCATAAAGTACCATTGGGTTCAGCAGTTACATTCCAACCATTTTCAGTATATTTCGGGTACGAATGGGTTAATGTTCCAGCATAATTAAGCTTCACATGAATATTTTGTTTTTGAGTAGGATAGAGGTAAATTACTGGTTTTTCCACTTGATTAACAAAAACTGAAAGTTTAACTTCAAGTTGGTAATTAGTGTGTCTTTTAATATCAAAAATATTTTCAACATCACGGTATCCTATTGCACTAATGCGCATTCTATAAACACCAAGGGGTAAATTTTTTATGGAAAAATTGCCAGCTTCATCTGTAATTGATCCAAAATACTTACCCTTTTCGTCTGTCAATACTACTTTAGCAAAAGGTATAACTTCACTAGTTTGAAGCTCCCTAACATTACCCGTAAAATTGGTGCTTTGGTATAGTGTTGATTTAATCTCCATTTGACTATGATTTTCGTTTAATTGAGGATTGCTTTTCTTGGTTTTACATCCTGATAAACTTACTGCGAGCAGTAAAATAATTATTAAATAAGCTCTCATTTGTTTTTTTGAATTAGTTTTTTTTAAAGTTTTGATTTTCTGAAGGTTGATATTGATTGGTATCGGGATTGGGCGTTTTTTGCCAAATAAAAAGATACCCTTCACTTAATATTTTCCAATCGTAATTTCTTTTTATATAAAATGTTGGGTAAGAAAATGAAATAATTAATGCCCATAAAATGAGAAAGAAGATTGTTAACGACCAAAGTGTTTTCAATAGTAATTTTGAAACAGTTTTTATTTTGTATATCAAAAATATGATCCATACCATTCCATAACAAACGAGAAAATAAAACATGAAATCTACTAATGTTTCCAGTATAAAAAATTGCAGTGCACCAGAAGTTTGCCAACCTTCTCCAACACAAGCAAAGGGGAATCCCCAATAAAAAGTCTGTACTGTATCAACAGGTAATACATACCACCATTTAGTGAAAGCAGCAAAGGCTATTACGGCTAAATGCAAGCTAAATTTCAGTATTAATTTTTTCATTCTCCTTCCAAATTAACTCCGCGTTTTGCATTTCTTTTCTTTCCATCTAATTGTATTTCAATACAAGGTTGAGTTTGAGAAACGTCCTTACTTACAAATTCACTCTTTTGATTATAAAAGTAAGTCGTCACATTACAAAGAGTACCATCTTTTGAACAGTAACTTTCCTGATGAATAGTTCCACTCGGTTGATTGTAGGAAACGCTGTAAAATCTCCCATCAGGCAATAACAATTCATAAAGTGTTTTCTGTTTGAATTCATTATATCGTTCGGTGTACAAATAACTTGGACACCAATCGGAAAATTTACGGTATTCTCTTATGTCACCATCATCAAAGCGGAAAATACCTTCAGCATACAAATCAGTAAAATGACTATAGAAATATTCATTCTTGATAGAACAACTGTCAGGCGTTAGGTCGGTAATGTGATGGCAGCTGGTGTCGGTAGTAATCTTAGGGGAGTTTTGTGACAAATAAAAATACCTATAGCCGTCTGTTTTTATGAAATACTTTTTTCCTTCAATGCTTACGATGGTATCGGTACTTCTTTTGATTTTTAAATCTATCATTTGGGTAATTTGACCATTTTGAGGCATTAGCTGTTTTCCGGTATAGGGCATGTTTTTATCGAAGTCGTTGTAGTAAGTATAAATATTATCACCTAAAGCAATTCCATTAGGGTTGTAGGTGATATTTATTTTGTAAATGCCGGCAAAAAGGGGCACTCCAAAACTGTGATGGGAGGCGTTTTGGGTGTGGTAGTTATAATAATTTTCAAAATCGTTGAAGTAAATTGGCACCACAACTTGTTCTAGCGGTTTTAAGTATTTTATTTTCACGGAACCAGTATCATTCACCATCATCTTCAGCATTCTCTCTTCAGTATATCTTAATAACATGGTGTTATTGGCTTTATCATATGCATTTAAGTAAAACAATTTTTGTCCAATATTTTGCGTATGTGGTATTAATACTGGTAGGGTTCTTTCTTTATCGTTGTTTGTAATAGTGATATAAAAAGTGATTTTTTCTCCTTCGTAGTAGCTTTCTTTATCTGTGCTTAGCACAAAGCTAACAGGGTGATATTTTAGGTTAGCTAAAGCAATATTTGACCAAAGCAAAAAGAATATTAATATAGGTGTGTTTTTCATATTATTCGGCTCCAAATGTTTCAGTAACTTTCCATTTCCCATTTACCAATCTACTTGTTACACATCTATAATTTTCCGACATAGGCGACTTTGAATAACAAACTTGTTCTTGATACAATATCATTTTCTGCTCTGCAAAACTCCATTGGTAATAATAGGTTTGCCAAGTGGTTTCGTCTGCTCTAATCCTATAATATCCATCTAACTTTTTTTCTAGTTTGTTATAATTAAATACCTCGAATTTGCTCAATAAGGTGTCTTTTTTGTAAGATTCTAATTTTGGGTTGTAAACAAACACATCCCAGCCTGAAGGGCTTTTCTTGCTTTGTTGTCTAAAGTCTTCATGGCCATCAAAATTGTAATCGCCATACTCTTTTTTTACAACGGGTTCTAAGGTATTGTAGGCAGAGCGAATTCCCTTTCTGTTTCCATTTTTATAAATACTCTCTTCAATAAATGGTGGCTTAGTCAGGTCATTATCTTGAATGGTGAGAGTTATGGTATCATTTTTCAAAAAGAAATACCTGGTTAGATTGGACTCCACAATTTTCCCTTTCATAATTTTTTGGCTTGGAATAAATTCTGATTCTAATAAACCAGAAAACCATGATTCAATATAAAACTGTTGGACATCTTGCTCTGGATTGTAAATAAAATAACTATAAGTTCTATTATTAATTCGACTATTGTACATCCTGATATCGGGATAGCCATCAAAGTTAAAATCTGCAATCTCCATGCTGTCTAACCAATGTGGAACTTCACTTAGATAATTACCGTGCATTTCGAATTGCCCCACTTTTCTATCGCCTTTAAAAATGTTTAAGACTCTAACATAAGCGCCTTTTTCTCCGCTGGTTTTGCGCTCCTCCGGATTAAATTCCATTTCAAATTTAAAAGGACCAACTTCTTTAATTAATGGATTTTTCTTTTGTAATGCTATCGCAATGGTATCTCCTTCATAAATTCTTTTTTGATTGATGTATTTGCATTTTGCTGTTAGGTAAGAAGAACTTCCGTAAACGGTGGTTGTTACAGTTAAATTTTCTAATCTAATACCTTCAAATTGCAGTGCTTCCGTGCAGTATTGAAAGCGGCTATTCCAAGGATAAGCAGCAAACTCTTTTCTCTCGGTTCTGCCTTTGGCTGTTTTATTTTCGAAATCAAAATTTAATCCATTGAGTTCGGTCAAAGTATATTCAATCAAAAAAGTATTTCTTTTTTGATGATAAATATAATAGATATGTTTTTCAGAAACACTGTTGTTGCATACCCTAAAATCCGGGAATCCATCAAAATTGTAATCTGCTATTTGTAGCGAATCTCTGCATCCTTCTGATTCTTTAAGTTTATTGCCAACAGCCACCATTGAATAAATCAGTTTGTTTTCATTTTGGTTATAAACCAAGATTTTATTGGCATAGTATCCTTTTTCTGATGGTATGGCAATGCCAGGCGTATTCTTTTCTAAAACAAATTTGAAGGGCTTGATAAGGTAAGTTTGAATCGAAGTTATTTTTTCTTCGATGTCATTTTGTGTATTTCTTAAAGAAGTATCAATAGTTGGTTTTTTGCTTACTAGCGTAGCCTTTCCGAGAACAAACTCATAAGTGTCTGTTTGAGAAAATTCTTCATTTCTTTTTCCATATTTCTTTGCTTCAAATATTTTCTTTTCAAAATCAAATTTTGTGATATTTAAATTACTCATTAGGCTATCCAAAACACAGCCTTTTATCGAATCTTTATAAATGAAGTAGTTCCATTCCTTATGGTTATTTAATTTATATTCTCGATAATCTTTTTGGCCGTCAAAATTATAGTCACCTGTTTCAATTCTCAACGTGTGTATTCTTCGTGGGTTTCTAAAGTTGGGATCCTCCTCAGGAAGAACCGGCATTGCTAAAAGTTGTTGTTTCTCAAATTGCTCTGAAATAAAATAATCTTGTTCCGTTTTATCGCTTGTTACTTCAAATGCGCTCCAGTCTTTTGGAGTTATATTGTAAACATTAGGGTTGGTGTTCATCAATTTATAAGGCAGGGTGTTTACATACCATTGGTTTTTTTTACCATCATTTACAACCATTCTAAAACTTCCTTTTTGAAATTGAATACTCAAAAAGTACACATTGAATGCATTTAAAATTTCAATTTGCATAATGTCAGTACCGTTTCTAATAATCTGAATATGATGGTTATCTGTCATTAAAGTTTTATGGATATATTCATCTCTGCGGTAAAATTCAAACCCAGTTTTATCTTTACTTATATCATTAAGTTGATAATTTTTGTATCTAAGATTTTGCTTACTACCAATTTCCCCTTTTCTGAAATTACTTTCAAAATGAATGGTTTCACCTTGGTCTAAAATTTCCAAAAAGATTCTTTGATGACCAGATGGTTGGGCAAAACAAGTTATTGCTAAAAAAAACGGTATTATGTGAAGTAATAATTTCATTATTTTGTTCAATGCTATAGTCGTTCTGCCATTAGCCATAAAGGCTGTTTGTTTAAATACCCGGTTTCGCCAATCAAAAACAGGCATTTTTAGGCTATTTAACGAAGGCTGGAAAAATGTTAAATGGCTTAACGCAATAAATGCTATTGTAAATATTGTCCATAAAATATTGTATTGGTGCATCTTTATTTAGGTTTTACAATTTTAGATACAATTAAGGTTTGAATTCCATAATTTTTTATAAAAAATAAACATAACCTTGTTTTTATTAATATTTTTCAAAATAAGCTATCGTTTTCATAAGTTGAACTTTAGCTTTTGACTCAAAATAAAACCATTAACCAATTTTATGCTAGATGTTCAGCATTAACAAATAGTTTGTAAAAAGATAAATTGTATTATACCATTTTGATTTACAAATTGTACCAATGGTTGCGCCAATTGGCGGGATTAAATGGTATTATTCCCAAAAGCTTTCGGGTGCCAAAAACAAATTAGACTAAATCACACTTCAAAGCGGTATTATACATAACTTAGGTTTTAAAAAATATGTAAATTATCTCCAATAGAAATCGGGAGCCACAAAACAAATTGGTCTGCATTGTTGGCAAATGTGCTACTTAAAACAGGAATGCAAGTTTCATTATCGCCCGATAAGGTGGATGATTTTTTAGCAAAAGCACACTAAATTGATTGCGAAATAATGTTTAGATTTAGAAAAGCACGCTATTTATCAAAATTATTGGTGAATGATTGAAAGCGATTTGTATTTATTGGGCTATAACACTACATTTACATTTTAAACTGATACCCCCATTTATAAATGAAAAACAAGCACAATTCTGAAGGATTTAATCGTTTTCAATTGCATTTAAGCACATTAAATCAAATATTGGAAGCCGCACAATTAACCAACGAACCCGCTTTGGTAGTTTATAAATCTGCTGCAAGGCAATCACTGTTTTATTTGCAAGCATTAGCGCGCATTTACAAAGGAATTCATAACAAAAAACGCTTTGAAAAAATGCGTTTAAGTTTTAAAGCTTTCGAAGATCAATTAGGTAAAGTTGATTATTATGATGGTTTTATTAAACTTTTTTCAAAAAATAAGGCAGTTCCTAAAGCGGTTTTAGAAAATTTAAACAAGCATTTTGAATTGGAATTAAGCAACCTTTCCGCTTTGTTAGCTAGTAATAATTGGCTAAATACAGAAAATGGCAAAATTGAAAGCCTGAAAAAGGAATTGGCTACAGCCGATTGGAAAAGCCCAAATGACGATAAACGCCATATTGCCAACTCATTTATAAAACAAATTGAAGAAATTGAATATTTGTTTGAAATGGGTATTTTAAACTTTAAAGATTTGGAACATGGTGTGCATGAGTTTAGAAGACAATTGCGTTGGATAAGTATTTATGCCCAAGCTTTAAATGGATTTATTCAATTAAAAATGGTAGAAAACGTACACCCTGCTTTAAACGTATATTTAACCAAACAAGTTTTGGAAAGTAACTTTAATAAAATGCCTGAGGTTGCAGCTAATTCCAATCCCATTTTTTTCCAATCTGCTAATTTTTATGCCCTCAGTTGGTTTATAGCTGAAAGTGGAAAATTAAAGGACGAAGGATTAACCACAGTTTGTTTAGAAACCATGTTAATGGAAACAGGAACCAGCCAGCCCGAAGCACAAAAGTTAGCCCTAAAAATTCTTGTTAAAACCAGCCGCACTCCAAAACAAGTAAAGGAGGAAATGGAAGTTTTAGCCGATACTTTTATGTATGATGCAAAGGTGTTGTTTCGCTTAAAGCGCGATATTTTAAGGGAAATGGTTTAATTATTTTACATGGTTTACCACCCCGTCTTCATTGGGTGTTCCCCATTTTCGTTGGTAGTTAATTTCCATTTTTTCATCAATGGCGTCTAGTATATCTTGGTAACTCATTCCGGTAGCATTGGCCGCACCAAATAAAAGGATGAAGCAATCAGCAAACTCCAGTTTTTGATTTAAATTATTGGCTTTAATGTCTGTAGCAAGTTCTTCTATTTCTTGTCTTAAATGGGCAATTTTTGAAAGTGCTGTTGCTTGTTTAAAAGTTTCTTTTTGCCAATTGGTTATGGCTTGGTATTGTTCTGCTGTCATTTTTTTATTTATTAAAAACTTACTTGTAATTGTAGGCTTAAATCGCTTAGGGTATTTCCATTTATTTGCTCCAAACCACTACCAATTGAGGTTACATTGCTGTATTGGGTTTGAGCATACCTTGCATAAACCTTTATTTTTTTATTTACTTGGTATTTGGCCATTAGGTAAAACCTAGTTCCACTGTTTTGGTACAATGGCACACTAAATGTATAGGGCATATTGTCTTCATAAGCGTAAATTCTTGCATTGTAATCATCAATAGTAAATAGCGCCAAGCGGGCTGTAAGTGTCCATTTTCCGCCATTGGCTTTGTATTTTAACTCTTGGTAAATTAATGTTCCACTGCTTGGTGCGGTGTTTTTGGTGTTAAAAAACGATTGTTCTAATCGCGTTTCGGTTTCTATTAAAATGCTTAATTTATATTTGATATGAAGCCTAAATTGTTGCTTTTGTTGGTTTGCTAACGCATCGTTAATGGCATCGTTATTGTTCACTTCATTTCTTTCTTTGTTTTCTATTCGGTAGCGTAAATACATGCTCCAAACTTTACTAGGGTTATATTGAACCTCATTTAAAATATCAATTCCTTTGCTAGGCGCATCCACCAAAAATCGCAGCCATTTCGATTGGTAAAAATCAATATAATGATTAAATACAAGTGCTTTTTTGGGTTTAAAACTTAAACCAAAATAAAATCCGGTTTCGTTTCTACCATCACTGTTTTCCGCAAAGGGGTTGTTGTAAGTTACTTGGTAGTTTTTGTCAAAACTTCTATACAGCAAGCAAATGTCTAGTTTATTATCTAAAGCCATAAGCAGTGAATGTGTGGTGGCAAATGCACCATTATCGCTTCTAGAAAACTCGCCACTAAACAGGGCATTGCCCAGCGATAGTTTATAATCTATGCCAATATTTACCAACTGTGTTCCAGTAAAATTATACTTTTGGTATAAGTTGTTGCTTGGTAAAAATGGGGTGCTGTAATTTGTTTTTATTCCTGTAAAGCCTAATTGCAAAAGGTTAAAAGTACGTTGCGCATGAAATCCTAAAATGGTTTGGTTCACATTTTCCTTATCGGCTATTTCATTGGCTGTGCGATGAAAACCTGTTACATTAAATCCGGTAAAACCATCAAAGGAGTTTATTTGGTTAGTATCAGCAGTTTGAAAATTAGTGTTTATTTTTTTACTCGATACAAAACCCACAAACTGCCAATTTTTATAATTATAGCTGACTGCAGCACCTCGCATAAATTCAAACTCGTTTACACTTCGGTAAGGTCTTATGTTTTGAAAATACCTGTTTACATTTAATACGTAAGCCGATTTTCGCGCAGAAAGGCCACTTCCAAAAGTTAATCCTTGGCCAAAATTGGCTTGGTAATCGCCAATAATTATTTGGTTAAAACGCCACACATTTTTTGCTTGAATAAATCCCGAATAATAATCAAAACCATTGCTTTGTGCACCTTCAAAAAATTGTTCTCCTGCATCTTTTTCGGCCGTTATTCCTAGGTCAATATTTTTGCCTAATTTTTGTTTTCCCCTCACCACGTATCTATATGGCGAACCAAGGTAATACTGCTTGTTTTCAGCTTTTTGTTCATTGGTTTTATATCCTAATCGTTGCTGAAAATCGTTTTCATGTTGGATTATAATTTCGGTTTTTCCTACCTGACTAAGTTCACTTAGTTTTAGCTGTTGGTTTAATTCATTTACGGTTACAAAATGTTTTAAAAAGTAAATGTTTTCGTCCGATAAATTTTCAATAGCCTGCAGCTCATAAATGCTCTCAAAATTTCCATAAAGTTTTTTATGTTTTAAAATGGATAAAACATCTGTTTGCTTTAAAAAAATCAATTGCCTTAAGTCGTCATCGGTAGCATTGTTTAAAATTATTTTATGGTCATAAATATATTCTAATTGCGCTTGTAAGTCGGTATAATCTATAGTAGATTCCGTGTTTTCAACCAATTTTTCTAAAATAATTGCAATTACTTCGGCCTTGCCTTGTAGTTTTTGGGCATGTGCCAATTTACCCAAAAACACCAGTAAAATGGTAATTAAATACGAAACATAAACCAACCGTTTATTTGCCATAAAATACCAAACCAATATGTGGCGTTAGTCCTAATACTTCATGCATACTTGCAGCAAAAGCTATATCCATTTGTTTTACTTTGGCATTAAACCCAAATGTTAAATAATTTGGATTATTGGCGTATCCTAAACTCAATTCAAATTTAGGATGAAAAGCATAGTTAATTCCTCCTCTTAATATGGTTTCTTGTTCTAACGTTTTATCCAAATCTCCAATCAAATAAACACTCTTATTTATTTCATATTTTAGTCCAATTCGGCCTAATGTATTTATTTTACCATAACCATTTACCCCATAACTACTTTGAGTTGGGTTAAAAAACAATACACCCAAACTTAAGCTTTTATTTATTTTATAAAATGCACTCAAACTGCCTGTAAAAGCGCCTGTATTTTCCTGCGTTGCAATGTTTATGGCTAAATAGTTGAGCGTAATACCAAGGTTAAAATTTGCATTGAGTTTTTTGGCAAACCCAATACTTATATTTTGCTGATTAAAATTTTGGTATCCAAAGTGATTGATGCTTGCTCCCACATGTAAATATTTGGTTGGTAACAAAAAACTTGAATTAATTAAATTAAGTTCCTTTACGCCAAAACGCAATTGGTTGTAAACGCCAAGCTGATACGAATTTAAATTTGCTGCGCTTGCCATGTTATTGTTTATTGAAAACACATTGCTTTCGGCCAAACTGCTGCCACCCAAGCTCCAAGCTTTTGCGCCTACTGGGTCGTGCACTATTTGGGCATTCAAGTTCTGAATTGCTAATAATAAAAATATTATTTTAAAAAGGGTATTCACCTACTAATTAATGCTCATTTAAAAAATCAATTATCGAAAATATTATTTATTTTACCTAATTAAAGTAACAGTTCCGTGCAATTTTACCGTTGGCTCGTTTTGTTTTTTATAATACCCAATGTAAAAATACACACCTGGAGATGCTTCTTGCCCATTGGTGGTATTGCCGTCCCATTTGGGATTGGTGGTGGTAGTTTTGTAAATTTCCTGGCCCCACCTGTTAAAAATTATCAAATCATATTCGCCACATTTTGTTACGCCATCTATCAAAAAATAATCATTTTTACCATCATTATTAGGCGTAAACACATTGCTAAAAGCAACACTATTAAAAGATTGGTTATAGTTTACTGTTTGCTTGGCTGTATCGGCACAGTTGGTATAGGCGTTTAATATTAATACTACTTCTTTGTTATTTATTTCTTCAATAGTAACAGTTGGGTTTTTTAGCCTACTGGTTTTGCCATTGGGCAATAACCATAAATAGTTAATGGCATTTTCGGTAGGCGTATTAAGCGTAACAGTTTTGGCACATGAATCTATCGTCATTTCTATAGCTGCCTCCTTAAACCTAAACGACATTTTGAATGCTGCATTACTACACCGTGGACTTACATTGGTTTTAAAAACGGCACCTGCATTGGTAGGAAAATCGCTTAAAAATCCGCCACTGCTTGGGCAACTAGCACAAACCGATTGGTAAATATATCCCTTTTTGTCAAATCGGCTTGTACCGCCATCCACATGGTCGGGCGAGTTATTGCCTCCAAAATAAGTAGCATATAAAATTTTTTCTGCATTTTGGCCAAACACCATTAAGTAAAAATCGTTTCCATCGGTGGTTTTTTGAAAAGCATCTGCTGTGGTGGGCAAGCCATTTGTATTTCCTCCTAATCCAAAACGAGTATCGTTACAACCCCAACCACTTATGTATAGCCTGCCACAATCATCAAGTAAAAACGCGTTTATACTTAAATCTACATCGGCTGCCCCTCGTCCAAAAGTACTTATAAAGTTAATGGTTGAAAAATCGTTGTTTATTTTACTTATAAATTGTTTGC
Organism: Methylacidiphilales bacterium; assembly: GCA_041730515.1. Lineage (GTDB taxonomy): Bacteria > Bacteroidota > Bacteroidia > UKL13-3 > UKL13-3 > JAAFJM01. The sequence goes on from JBGSBN010000007.1 coordinate 26,653, forward strand.
CATTTGGTACTGAATATACATTTCCAATTGGCGAAATATTTCCAAGTGAATTGCCCACTATAAAAACATTTTCATTGTCGTCTATTTCTAAACTAAAAACTTGGTCGTTGGCCGTAGTTCCAAAGTATTTTGCTTTTAAAAGAGAGGAGCCGTCAAATTTTATTTTTGCAAAAAAACCATCAGTATTTCCGCCAATATATGAGTTGGTTGCATTTGCAATTTGCATATCCCCTGTTGTTGTTCCACCAATAAAAATATCGTTATTTTTATTTAAATCTACACTATAAATAACCTCCTCGCTATTGCCAGGCATGGCAGCACTAAACAATAAATTGGAGCAATTAGGCGATAGCTTAAAAACTACCCCTTTTTGCTGTGCTGCAGGAACTGCACCTCCAAACGAACCTGTGGTTACTGGAAAATCAATTGAAAAACTACAGCTTCCAACTATTATATTGTTTTGATTATCAATAATTACATCGCCTCTAAATTCATCAGCATAAAAGGTGTTTAGGAACGGGTTCGTGTTGAGTCCATCATTGTTTTGTCCGCCTATAAAAGTAGAACCTAATAACGCATTACCATCTTTACTTAGCCTTGTTATAATAATATCAATATCACCATTTTGTGATTTGTCAAAGGCGCTGTCACTAATTGGAAAATCAGTCGATTTACTGGTGCCCATTATTACCAAGTTGTCGTTATTATCAGCCACCAAACTATGTGGATATTCGTTTTTTGTGCCACCTAAATAAGTGGCATAAATTAATTGCTTCCCATCACTGCTGTATTTGCTTATGGTAATATCGGTAGCTAAATTTACTGGAGCTTCTGCATTTCCACCTTTATAAGTAAGTTGAAATGCGCCCGGTGTAACTGGATATTTGCCATTAAACATATCGGTAATTACCCCACCAGCATACAAATTTCCTTCACTATCGTAAGTAGCAGTAAAGCCAAAATTATCATCGGTAGCGCCACTGTAAGTGCTAAAAATTACATCAGGGTCTATTACTAAATGATAGGCACTGTTATAATTACCAACTTTAAAGCCAATGGTGTTTTTATTTATTAAATATTCAACATCTACTATAATGCGCTTTCCATTAATGGTTTGATAAGCAAATGGTTTTTGCTCTTTCAAAGTACCTTGGGTGTGTTCTATAAACAATTCGCCATATTGAATGTAACAAGTGTCAGCACCATTAAGCTCAAATACTATATTGTTTAAGTTGCCAGTTGGCTTTATTATCCAGTTATATTTTAAACTTAAATTACTTTTGGTTGATACTTCTAAATCAATGTTGGGGTAAATATTTTGATAGGTAATTTGATTAAACGACTTTACTTTAGATTGCCATTTTTGTTGGTTATTTCCTAAGTAGTAATTTTTGTAAAATGGCAATTCTTCTCCACTTGGCACTACCAACGCTTGGCTGTTTGCTCCTATAAAATTTAATTGAATAAAATGACCGTTTATAACTGAGTTTGTTTCCTTTTGTTTATTTAAATGTCGGTTTGCTTTGGCCACTTCATTTTCATTTAAAAAATAGTAAGCAATTTGATTTAATTTAAATAAAATATGGTTGCAAGAGTTGGTGAGCTTAAATTTTTCGTCATTATCCCACTGTCCTTTGTTTTCGGTAATATAAATGCTGTTATTTGTGTTTTTTACATTTTGCCTGGTTTGAGGGTATAAATTACCAACTATGCCCCAAAGCAAAATTGTAATTAATAAGATATGTTGTTTTTTAACTATCAAGTTTGGCAATAATAAGCAATACAAATTAAACGAATTGTAAATTAAATAACTTGGAATAAAAGCATTTAGAAAAATTTAAGTTTTTTTTATTTTAACATGCAACTTTCAAATTAATTCTTTAATCAAACCCAACAGCAATATAAAAGTGAGCCAAAACATAACTCAAGATTTAATAGAAAAGTGCATACAAGGTAATTCGGTTGCCCAAAAAAAATTGTATGAACTCACTGCTAAACAAATGTATGGTATATGTTTAAGGTACTGTAAAGACCCCGAAGACGCAAGAGACACCTTACAAGAAGGTTATATTAAAGTTTTTGGGAAAATGAAGCAATTTGAAGGAAAGGGTGTAATTGAGGCTTGGATGAGAAGAATTTTTGTTAACTGTGCCTTAGAGCATTTAAGAGTTAATAAATTTTACACCGAAACTTCCGACATTGCAGAAGAGTTTGATTTGGGTTTTGATAATTTTACAATTGATAAAATTAGCCAAAAAGAAATCATGCAGACGATGCAAAAATTGGCTTTAGGGTATAGAACCGTTTTAAATTTATATGCAATCGAAGGATTTACGCATGCTGAAATTGCTGAAATGCTTCAAATTAATGAAGGAACATCAAAAAGTCAACTTGCTAGAGCAAGGGCCGCTTTTATAAAAGAGTATAAAAAAATAAATTGAACAACTTAGACGAAATATTAAAACAACAGATGGAGAACTTTGCTCCCGATGCGCCAAATGTTTGGGCCGGCATTGAGCAAGGGGTGCAAGCTAATGCAGCCGGCCAAGCTAGTGTAGCTGGCAGTAAAGCTGTATTTAGTAAATTGGTGCTTTCTGTTGTAAAAGTGGCGGCTATTATAGCTATACCTGCCTCAGTGGCTACCTATTTTTATTCAAAAAATAGTGAAGCAGAAAAAATGGTTGAAACAGTAAAAAGCCCTGTAATTAATGAACAAATAATTATTAACGAACCAACTGTAACCAAAGAAACACCTTTGGAAAAGCCTCAACCTTCAAAAAACAATTCAATCAATAAAAACAATAATTCAATTTCAAATGTAAAAAAACCACAAGAGGTAGTTGTAGTTAATAATCCAAATGTGGCTAAGGAAACAGAGGTGGAAAAAGAACATGAAAACTTAAACCGTAACAATCACGAAAAAGTAGTGGTAGCGCCAAAAAACAATGCTGTGGAAACAAATCCAATTCAGGTTGAAGAAGACTTGGATGAAAAAATGGAGGCCATTGAAAACAAAGAAAACAACGCAGAAACTACCGAACCTAATAAAAATGTGGCAGCTTCTATAAAAATTGCCAATGTTTTAACACCAAATAACGATGGTTTTAACGATAGATATGTGGTGGAAATAGAAGGTGAAAAATTATTTAACTTAAAAATTTATAACTTTAATAACGAATTGGTTTTTGAAAGTAACGATAAAAATAACACTTGGGATGGCGTAAGCCAAAAAACTGGACAAGCCTGTAATAGTGGTGTTTACTATGGTGTATTAAACTATAAATTTGCCAATAGCGATAAACCACAAACCAAAATGACAAAAATTAAACTAATACGTTAATGATTTAAAATTTGTAATTGAATTAAATAATATTATGTTAGCAAACTGTTTAAAAATAAAATAAAAATGAAATATATGTACTTTAAACTATCAACGCGGAAACTGAGGCAGAGTGCTGTTTTGGTCTTCCTATTGTTTATGTCGGTATTGGCTAAAGCCCAAGCCGATTTTACAATGACTCCTGTTAATCCTTGCTCAGGCATTGATTTAACTACGGTTACTGTAACTACTCCAGGTATTGCACCGGCAGATTTAATTTCGTTTACCATTCGTTGGGGTTTGCCTAACGATACTGCGGTAAATGCAAAGATTGTAACTCAGCCGCCAAGTCCTAATTTTTTAAAAACTTACCTAGCTGGTGGTATTTACAATGTTACGGTGGTGGTAAAAAGAACCAACGGTCCTGACATTGTTATTACCAAGCAACGTAAGGTTTGGGAAAGACCAACCACACGATTTGTAATGGCTAGTAGAGATACTCAATGTTTTAAAAACAATGAGTATTGTTTTACAAACATATCGAAACAAGGAACTGCGCCTTTGGTTAGATACGACTGGACTTATGGAGATGGTAATGCTTTAACACTTACCGATACCAATATACGTGTGGTTTGTCATAAATATAACATTAGTAACCCTTCATTTAACGTTGGTTTAAAAGTAACCGATTCAGTAGGTTGTACTACCGATCCTCAAATAGATGCTTTAAGTGCCAGGGCTATTGCTATTGCTCCAGACATTAAACCAAGTTTTACCATTACAGGCTCGCCAAGATGTGATAGTTCAAAATATATTTTTACCAATACCACGCCATTAGGTTTTGCTAACACAAAATTCTTCCTTTTTGATTTTGGTGATGGTAAAAAATATGTTTCTGGTCCACCTAACACTACTCTTACAGATTTAAATACATGGACAAAACCATTTGTTCATACATATTATGATAACAATGTGTTTTATCCATATTTAATAGTGGAAGATAGACGTTACGCTTGTGCAGATACTTTTTATTACAGATTTACAGGTAAACCATTACCTGAAAACATTATTTATCAAGTTGAAATTTTAACCAAACGTGCTGACCAAGATTTTAGACTTGCCGATTCAGTTTGCTTTAAAAAAGAAGGTGAAGGCTCCGTTACGCTTTACAATAATGGAGAGTTAACAGGTAAAGGTGGTACTAAATTAGGATTTGTATGGAGTTTTAACGACCCTTATGAGCCACAAGCCACCAACTACATTTTTCAAGGAGTTGACCAACCAACCTATAAATACAAAGGGTTAGGTCAGTTTTTCCCTACATTAACTGTAGTTTGTCCTGGTGCACCACCAATAGCAAAAACATATACTTTTTATTCTAAAATTGATACCTTACCTAAAGATAGAAGAAGATATCAGTATGAGGATTATGCCATTCCAAATGGAACTGCAAGTAATCAAAATAGTTATGTGGTTAATCCAATTTTGTATTCTAGAAATGGAAAAATTTTAACTCCGAATACACCAACTAACCCACAATATTTTAATTTTAACGGAAAAATTTCGAAATACGCTTATGATACTGCGTATAGTCCTGTTGATCCTACTTTAATTTTAAGTGTTACTGCTCGTCATATTGGTTGGTCTGATTCAATGAGTTCAAGTTGGGATTATTTTAAAACAAATAATTTTGATTGTGCAAATAAATATACCACTACCACTAATATTACTTTTAGAAATCCATTTACCAGTACTTTAATTACTGTACCTTTTAATAAGGAGTTTTGTAACCCAACTTCATTGGCATTTAGTCATGAGTTGATAGGATTGGGCGTAAATATTTTAGGGCCAAATGCGCAAATAGAAAATCCACCTTTAGGTCCAGATCCACCGTTCCAAATTTCAAAGTGGCAAAAAATACAGTGTGGTCCTACTTACAAGGTTCAATTCACTAATAATACCACCACTTACCAGTCTGATAGATTATGGATGAATTTGGATTTTGGTGAGCAATCTTATGCACCTGCATGTACTTCATTTTCTATTCCAAATCCATCTGCTGCAAACGGTGGTTTACCTCCGTATGCAGATGCTGCAGAAATGCAAGGCAGAACCTTTGGAGGCTTTGTGGCCAATGGAAGAAGTTATTTTGGTAGATACAATGCCTGTAATTTTTCGAGTGATACTTTACCTGAACATACTTATGTAAATTGGGATAAGGTATTAATTTGGAATAAATATGGACATGATTTTCCTCCTTACGATTCAACAAGATGGACAAAAAGCTATACCAAATGGCCACCTGCCGGCCCTGCGCCAGCTGGTTTTAATTGGGTACACCCTACCGACACCGGAACTTGGAATAAACCTGTAACTGCAATTGGTCCTGTTCCTACTAGGTTAGATACCATGCTCAATATTTGGCCGCCAGATATTACCCCAAATACACTAATTGTATTAACCAGGGGAATTCCAGATCCTATTTCTGCCGCAAGAGGAAATTGGATGGATCAAATTCCTAATGGAACAAGAATTGATACTGGTTTGTTAAATATCAACTTATCATTAGCCAGAGATAAAAGGTTAAGACGTTATAAAGGTAATGATACCGTTCCCGGAATAAATCCTGTTACTACTTTATACGATTACGCCTTCAGACGCCAAGTAATACAAGACATTACTGTTACCTTAAAAGAAAAAGATTCGTTGAATAATTCTTCGGGTGATCCTGGTTATCGTTTAAGAAAAGTTAAGCCTGATACTTTACTTGTTTACGATCCTTTTACCAAAACAATGAAAGATTCTATTGTGTTTGATTCTTTAATGTTAGATGAGTGGGATTGTAATGCTTCTGGTACTGCCACTTTATCATTTACTCGTCCTGATGCATTTGGTTTATCTCAAGATGGAAGAGTTTGTCCAGGTAGAGCTGCGGGAGATTTTGGAGGAACTGCTAAGCTTATTTTTGATAATGCTGGTTTTATTGATACCACTAGAACTACTAGGTCTGCTGGTATTTTGCCAAGTAGTAATAGAACATTTTTACAAATTAATTATGATTCACTTTTAGATAGACATGATAACACACCATGTGTATTAGACCAATGGGTTGGTTTTGGTGGTGGAGTTACTCCAGGCGGAATGACAATGCCTCCAATGTGGAATAGTCTTAACTATACGCCTCCACCTCAAGCATGGACTTCTGCCTCAGGTTCTTCTACTTTTGTGTCTTATTACCCAAATGGTGGAAGTCCAGTTGGTGCTTCTAATATGCCTTACGATAAAAGAGGATGGATTACTATTGGACTTAGAGTAGGTACTGGTTGTGCCGATATTCCTGCTTGTACCACTCCAGATTGTATTTCTGATCCTGTTTGGTATCATAAATTCTTTAGAGTTATAGAATTAGAGGCTGCTTTTGTTACAGCAAACTTTACTTATGAGAATGTTGATTTTAGTGCCAAAACATCAATGTGCTATTTAAGAGCGAAAGGTGATGATGTTACTTTCCATTATAAGTCAGAACTTCAAGATAATGTAATTGCTGATGTTTGGAATTGGGGTGATGGAACTGCTACCATTGATTCATTCTATTTCCAAGATGGCGCTGATATACCATACAATAGAATTAGATACAATTTTAACGCTTTAACTTTACCTTGGGAATTTACTTATGCTGAATACTTCCCTGTAGGCGTTAGAATAGCAAAAGATACAGTTATCGAAATTAAATATGATTGTGCCGATATCAATAAATTATTCCCTAAATACGATACTATTATTAATATCAGAGATTCTAGTTTATTGTTTACTCCAATTACCCATAAGTACTATAAATCATCATTTGAAAATATGGTATTTGGTGGAAGTGGTAATTTAGAAAGAAAAGGTGATATTACAGAAGTTCAGCACGTTATGGTTACTAATACTTATTCTCGTTGTAAAAGTTTTGCAAAAGCTAATATTGTTATTGGTGTAATTGACACTTTTGATATATTGAATAGTGACGGTGTTCTTGATACTGTTTTCTGTGAAGGTCAAACAGTTTACTTTAGGGATTCAATACGTTATTGGTATCCTTCAACTAATTGTTCTCGCCCATTAAATGTTCCTGCTAACGAAAATAATTTATTAAATCATGATCAAGGAAATATGCACCAATGGGCTTACACTAGGTTTAATTGGCCATTAGATTCAATTAGACCGGCTCCTTTATACGATTTTACTGATTATAAAGTATTTCCTGCTTCATTAACTATTTGTCCTATAGGATACGGAACTACTAATTCTAATCCTAGAACACCAGTTATTATAAATAACGATAAAGGAACTCCTTTGGCGCATTGTTATAAAGAAAGAAAGTATTTCTACGAACGTGTGTATTGGGATTTTGAAAGTGATGGAGTAATTGATCATTTAAGACCTAATACCCCACTGCCAAACACTTTGGTTTCTACTGTTACTCATAAATATCCAAAATATGGTCGTTATAAAGTTACCATGTACTCAATTGATAGTACTGGTAAGTGGGATACTTGTTTCCAATATGTTAATGTGGTGAAACCAATTGCCAAAATTGATGCTAAAGATAGATATATTTGTGGTGATAGGTTTATATTCAAGGATTCAACACAAATACTACAAAACTATGCAGACGTATCTGATACATTAGATAGAATTGCTGGTTGGAAATGGTGGTTTGGTGATAGGGTTTATAATTCTAAATTACCTCAATCTATTTTGGAAGATCCAATTTATGATTATAGAAAAAATGGTAAATACACACTTAGAATAGCCATTAATACGGTACAAGGATGTACTGATACTGCATTTAAAGATATTTTTGTGGTAGGTCCTCGCCCTCATTTAGTTATATTAGACGATACTTTAGGTTGTGTACCTCACAGAGTAAGAGTGGTGAGTATTCCAGAAAGAGAAATATGGAGTGACCCAACAGATACACCAACTAAGTTAACTATTATTCGTTCTGGCCGTCCTGATAAATTATTTGTACCAATTAAATATTCAACAATTGATACGGCTGTTTTCTTCTACGACCAACCGGGCACTTATTATATTAGCGCGGAGGCATATATTACAGAAGATGGTAGTGCAAGTGCTTGTAGACCTATATTTACACCAGATACGGTTGATGGTTTTGAAAAACCAATAAAAATAACTGTAAATGTGCCATACAAGGTGGATATGCTTTCGAGCAAGGATACAGTTTGTGTTGGAGAGGTATTTAGGTTATTTAATTTCTCAGATAGAGACACCATTACCCGTTACAGAATGGATGTGTTCAATGCTAATTTTGGAACTAGAATTGATTCAGTTTTAAAAACCAACTTTGTAACTGACACCACATGGCAATATAAGTTCAATTCAGTTGGCCAATACAAATTGGTATTAAACTCAACTAGATTTAGAAACGAATATTCTCCTTGTGCTAATTACGATACCATTACCATGGTGGCTGCTAAATCAAAAGCTGGTTTTAGTGCTACTGAGGCTGGTGAAGGTAAGTTTAGGTTAATAAACACTTCTGACACCATTGTTTCAGATAAATATACTTGGAAAATTTACAATCCTGACGGAACCATGTACGAAGGTTTCCCTAAAGATTTTGATGAATCAAGTGATTTAAATGATTTTGTTCAAACCTTTAATATTGACTCATCTAGGTCGTTTAATGTTTGTATCATTGCCGATGTTGCTGGTTCAGTTAGTTGCCCAGATTCAACATGTCAAATTATACAAGTTATTTTACCTAAGAGTAAAATCAATATTCCAAATGTGTTTACACCAAATGGTGATGGCGTTAACGATCTCTTTTTCTTGATAGCAACTAATCTTACCGAAGTAACCTTTGTTATTTACGACCGTTGGGGTCATTTAACTTACGAATATACCAGTACCACCGGTAATGTGGAATGGGATGGTAAAAATCAATTAGGAAAAGAGTCAGCAGAAGGTGTTTATTATTACTACCTCAAAGCCAAAGGTAGAGATGGTGCATCTTACGACTTTCTTAAATATAGAAACTTCGTTTGACATGGGTATATCCCCTTACTTTCCTGTTGGTTTACGA